>NZ_VMMQ01000012.1:0-16687 GCF_013277295.1 Streptococcus sp. 477 | reverse complement strand
AGTTGATTTCATATTACTACTATATAATGCTTTTTTATTTTAGCTTAGTATGAGTGTCCTTGTTCACGTCTTTCTTTTCCCACATGAAGAGAGTTCTGACGCCAACATCAAAAACCTTGGCTGCCTCGACATGGCTGTGCCCCTCTTTGATGTAATCTAATTCTCGATGTTTAAAATCTGTACTATATGCCATAGCTTTATTATAACATGCTTGTTTGAAACTAAGAAAATATCAAAACTCCATAATTGTTTTTCTAAAATACAGCTTTCAAATATCCTTAAATATAATAGACTTCCTGTGAAACAAAAATATGATACAATAAAATTATGAAGCAAGTAAACAACTAACTGATACACGATTTAAGCTCCTTGTTGCTGTTCAGCGCACGACTTTTGAAGAGATGTTAGCTGTATTGAAAACAGCTTATCAAGGTAAACACGCAAAAGGGGGACGAAAACCTAAACTAAGCCTAGAATACCTTCTTATGGCGACTTCAATATGTGCGAGAATATCGAACTTATGAACAAATTGCGGCTGATTTTGGTATCCACGAAAGCAACTTAACCCATCGGAGTCAATGGGTTGAAGTAACTCTTGTTCAAAGTGGTTTTACGATTTCAAGACCTCCTCTCAGTTCTGAGGACACGGTAATGATTGATGCGACGGAAGTAAAAATCCATCGCCTTAAAAAACAATTAGAGAATGATTCTGGTAAAAAGAAATGCCACGCTATGAAGGCTCAAGCGATTGTCACAAGTCAAGGGAGAATTATTTCTTTGGAGATCACTGTGAACTATTGTCATGATATGAAGTTGTTCAAAATGAGTCGCAGAAATATCGGACAAGCTGGTAAAATCTTGGCTGACAGTGCTTATCAAGGGCTCATGAAGATATATCCTCAAGCACAAATTCCACGTAAATCCAGCAAACTCAAGCCACTAACAGCTGAAGAGAAAGCCTGTAACCATGCGCTATCTAAGGAGAGAAGCAAGGTTGAGAACATCTTTGCCAAAGTAAAAACGTTTAAAATGTTTTCAACAACCTATCGAAATCATCGTAAACGCTTCGGATTACGAATGAATTTGATTGTTGGTATTATCAATCATGAACTAGGATTCTAGTTTTGCAGGAAGTCTAGTATAAAATACGGACTAATCAAGATAAAAGAATAGTGAATCATAAAAATCGATTTACTAGATACCATAGTATCTTATAGTTGCTAATAAGAAGTTAGTCTAGCAGAATGAACCTCTCATTTCTCCCCTACTAGTCCGTAATTCGTTGATACATTTCTGGTCTTCTATCTCGAAACAAGCCCCAGTTTAGGCGTTCACTTGCTCCCTTGTCTAGGTCATAAGTAGCTAACAGAACAGCTTCTTCTTGTCTTTCAGCTCGTTCTAGAATAGCTCCTGTTTCATCCGTCATAAAGGAGGAACCGTAGAAGTCAAGACTGGAACTCTGTCCGCCATTTTCCTCACTAGGCGTGACCTCTTCCAATCCATAACGATTGGCTGAGATGACTGGAACAATATTTGCTGCTGCGTGTCCTTGCATGGTACGTTGCCAATGACCAAAACTATCCGTATCTAAAATTGGCTCTGAACCAATGGCTGTAGGATAAAAGAGCAATTCAGCACCATTTAACGCAAGACAGCGGGCTGTTTCAGGGAACCATTGATCCCAACAGATACCGATCCCGATCTTGGCATAGAGAGTATCCCAGACCTTGAAACCTGTGTTGCCAGGTGTGAAATAAAATTTTTCTTGATAATAATGGTCATCTGGTATGTGGGTCTTTCGATAAACACCCAGCACCTCACCATCTGCATCAATGACGGCAATAGAGTTATACAAGACATTACCATCTTTTTCATAGAAACTGATTGGTAAAACGACCTTTAGCTCCTTGGCAATGGTTTTAAAATGCTGAATAGCTGTATTGTCTGTCACCGACTGGGCATGCTGGTAGTAGTCATACTGACGTTCCTGACAGAAATAGGGACGTTCAAACAACTCTGGTAAGAGAATGATTTGAGCGCCTTGTTCTGTAGCCTGACGTACTAAGCGCTCCGCTGTTTGAATATTTGTTGCCACATCCTTGGCGCATTGCATCTGAATGGTTGCAACTCTTACATTTCTCATCTTTTTCTCCTATTCTGGAATTTGTTGGGTGATACAGTGGATATTGCCACCACCTAAGAGAATATCTCTGGCTGGTATTCCGACAACTTTACGGTCTGGGAAACACTTGCTGAGGATATCTAAGGCCACTTGGTCGTTTACATCCTCAAACTGTGGAACCAAGACAGCCTTGTTGGCGATATAAAAGTTTACGTAGGAAGCTGCTAGTCGTTCACCTGCGTATCGCTCTTCTTCTCCTTCTTCATAGATGTAGCCTGGCAAATCTTCTTCTGTCACAACTTGTCGAACTGCAGGGATAGGCAATTTATGAATGGTGAAGTGACAACCTTTTGCATCTGTTTCCTGTTCTAAGAGTTCGAGATCTGCTTTTGACATGGCATACTGGGGATCATTTTCGTCATCTGTCCAAGCCAAAACAAGCTCAGCAGGACCAACAAAGGCAGCAACATTATCGACGTGTTCATTGGTTTCATCCTGATAAATACCATAAGGAAGCCAAATAACTTTTTCAGCACCAAGACTTTCTAATAATGTGTTTTCAATCTCCTCTTTAGTCAAGTTAGGATTGCGACCAGGACTAAGCAAGCAACTTTCAGTTACGAGAATAGTTCCTTGACCATCGCTATGGATTGCGCCTCCTTCCAGTACAAAAGGTTTAGCATCATAGACAGGCCTTTCCAAGGCCTCAGCAAAACGACTGGCTACTTGGTCATCCTCTTCATAATCTTGATAAAGACCATCATAGGTGCCTCCCCAAGCATTGAAGGCCCAATCCACGGCTAATTTCTTACCTTTATCATTGACGAGAATGGTTGGGCCAGTATCACGCGCCCAGGCATCATTGGTGGGAATGTCTAAATAAACAACCTTGTCTCCAAGATAGGATTGGGCTTCAGATAGATAGGCCTGCTCCACCAAAAGATAGACTCTTTCCCCTTCTGCTATGGTCTCGATGATCTGAGTAAATGCTCTTTTAGCAGCCTTTCCTTGAAAAGGCCATGATCCTGGTCGAGTCGGCCATATCATGAGGGTACCATGATGGGGTTCGTACTCTGCTGGCATGTGATAGCCTAATTTTTTTGGACTGTCCATCATGATAATCTCCCTTTAAAGTCTTGATAGCCAAAAGCTTTGAGTAAGCTACAGTCTCCCTGTTCGTCCATGAGATAGAGACTTGGCAATCCAATACCATTAAAGGTATTATTTTTGACAAAAGAATAAATGGCCATGTCTTGAAAATAAAGTCTGTCTCCGATTTGGACTGGATTTTCAAAACTATAATCACCAATCACATCGCCCGTCAGACAGGTATTAGAAGAAAGTCTGTAGGTATGGGCTTTTTCCTGTGCCTCAAAGCCATTTCTCAAAGGTGGACGATAGGGCATCTCAAGTACATCAGGCATATGGCAGGTCGCAGAGGCGTCTAAAACCAAGATTTCCATACCGTGTTCTACAATATCTAATACCTCAGTTGCTAAATAACCCGCATTAAGCGCAATGGCTTCACCAGGCTCGATATAGATTTCAAGATTGTAAGTTTTTCGGATACGCTTGATTTCTGAAATCAGCAAATCCACATCGTAACCTTCTCTTGTAATATGATGACCACCACCCATATTGAGCCATTTTACCTCATGTAAGTAGGGACCAAACTGTTCTTCTACTGCTTTCAAAGTTGTTTGTAAATCATCTGCTCCCTGCTCGCAAAGGGTATGAAAATGAAGTCCGTCAACCAAATCTAGCAAATCACTCGGAATCTTGTCTATAGTAACTCCAAAGCGAGAACCTGGTGCACAAGGGTCATAGAGCGCGTGATCTCCTTGAGTTGAACACTGAGGGTTGAGGCGCAAACCAACACTGACACCAGCCTCTCGACAACGAGCCCCATGCTTACGCAACTGTCTCTCTGAGTTAAAGACGATATGGTCTGTTATCCCAAGCAATTCCTCCAAGTCTGCATCCTTGAAAGCAGGCGCAAATACATGGACTTCACCAGGAAATTCTTCCCTTGCCAATTTGGCCTCATAGAGTCCACTAGCTGTCGTACCTGATAGATACTGGCTAATCAAGGGATAAGTTTTGTAGAGGGAATATGCCTTCTGGGCAAGCAAGACCTTGCAACCGGCCTCTTCTTGTACATATTGTAGAATGCGGCAATTAGCTTCTAACTTGGCCAAGTCAATAACATAGGCTGGTGTTGGTACTTGTTCTAACTTCATTAGTCCACCATTTGTGGATTTTCAACCACAACCCATGGCAAACCATACTCATTCAAAGCTTCCATGAATGGATCTGGATCTAACTCCTCAAGGTTATACACTCCAGCTTGTTTCCAAGTTCCGTTCATGACTAATTTTGTCCCAATCATGGCTGGAACTCCTGTCGTATAAGAAATAGCTTGCGAACCAACCTCTGCGTAACATTCCTGATGGTCGCAGACATTGTAGATATAGATAGTCTTTTTAACACCGTCTTTGACACCTGTAAAGATACATCCAATATTGGTTTTACCTACAGTACGTGGACCAAGGCTAGCAGGATCTGGAAGCAAGGCTTTCAAAAATTGAATTGGAACAATTTCTTGGCCGTTAAAGTTAATGGTATCCGTACGAAGGAGTCCAACATTTTCAAGACATTTCATGTGCGTCAAGTAAGATTGACCAAAAGTCATAAAGAAACGAATGCGTTTGACTCCAGGAATGTTCTTGGCCAGCGATTCGATTTCTTCATGGTGAAGGAGATACATATCTTTTTGTCCAACTTGAGGGAAATCATACTCACGCTTGATAGACATAGCTTCGACTTCGACCCATTTCCCATCTTCCCAGTAAGAACCTGGCGCAGAAACCTCACGGAGATTAATTTCTGGATTAAAGTTGGTTGCAAATGGATAACCGTGGTCACCGCCATTACAGTCTAAAATGTCGATATAATGGATTTCATCAAAATAGTGTTTGAGGGCATAAGCTGAAAAGACACTAGTTACACCTGGGTCAAAACCAGAACCAAGAAGAGCAGTCAAGCCTGCTTCTTTGAATTTCTCTTGATAAGCCCACTGCCATGAGTAGTCAAAGTAGGCTGTAAAACCAAGTTCCTTACAACGTTTTTCGTAGATAGCACGCCACTCAGGGTCTTCTGTGTCTTCTGCTTCGTAGTTGGCTGTATCGATATAGTGAACACCTGTTGCCAAACAAGCATCCATAATGGTTAAATCTTGATAAGGCAGAGCTACATTCAAAACAGCTTCTGGTTTGTAGCTTTCAATCAGGGCAATCACTTCTTCAACCTTGTCAGCATCAAGTGCTGCAGTTTCAATTTTAGTACTTGTTTTGCCTTCTAGCTTCGCTTTCAAGTCATCGCATTTTGACTTGGTACGGCTAGCAATCATAATCTCTGTAAATGTTTCGCTATCTTGACAAATCTTTGAAATAGCAACTTGGGCAACGCCCCCACAACCAATAACTAGTAAACGACTCATTTTTTTCCTTCCTCTTCTTCTAAAATGTCCTCAACATACTTGGGCAACATAAAGGATCCCACGTGTAAGTTTGCAGTGTAGTATTCTGTGAAAAGCTGGCGTTTTTTCCAACCTTCCCTGTCAAAATCTTTGACAGGGTGGTATTTTTTCGATGCAAATCCAAACAACCAATAGCCAGCTGGGCTAGTTGGAATATGGGCCTGATAAACCCGACTGATTGGAAAGGCTTGATTGACCTTGCGGTGCATGCTTCGGCAGGCCGACTCATCCTCGTCAAAGAAGGGACTCCCATGCTGGTAAATCATGATGCCGTCTTCCTTCAGAGCTCGATAACTATTGCCGTAGAATTCTTTGGTAAAGAGTCCTTCCGTATGGCCAAATGGATCTGTCGCATCGTTGATGATAATATCGTAATCATCTTCGCAGTTTCGCAAAAAGCGTAGCCCATTTTGGTAGTAAATGGTAACACGAGGATCATCTAGCCCTGCAGCAAAGTCTGGGAAATACTCACGACAGACCTCGACCAACATCTCATCCGGTTCCACGATATCGATTTGTTCCAGTTCAGGATAGAGTGTTAATACTTGGGCAACACCGCCGTCACCACCCCCAATAACCAATACTTTCTTTGGATTTGGGTGGACAGCCATGGGAACGTGAACGGTCATTTCATTGTAGACGAAATCATCCGCATCTGAGAACAAGACATGGCCATTTAAAATCAGTATTTTCCCAAAAGCTGGCGTATCCAAGACTTCGATATCCTGCCATTCACTTTTTCCAGCGTAAAGTTGCTTGGCTGTTCTCAGAGACAATTTGACATCTGGAGTATGAACTTCAGAAAACCATAAATCCATCTATTTCTCCTTTCTCTTAATGACGTTGATGTGATTGACCTCTGGATCTTCCGTCCCTTGGAGGGAGCAACCACGTTCCTTGGCAAATTGGATATAGTCGACAATTTCTCGTGTAATGCGTTCGCCAGGAGCCAAGATAGGAATCCCTGGAGGATAGCACATGACAAATTCTCCACAGATCTGTCCAACAGATTCATCCAAGGTCAAACTTTTTCTCTCTGAATAGAAGGCTTCCTGAGGAGATAACACCAACTCGGGCTGGATATATTCTCCAGCTATCAAGTCCTTCCCATCTCGTGAGTATAGTCTCTTGATGTCAGCCAAAGCACCGACCAAGCGCTCGATGTCTTGGATGCGGTCACCAATCGAAATATAGGCCAAGATATTGCCAATATCACCAAACTCAATCTGAATATCATATTCGTCTCGTAGGAGGTCGTAAACCTCAATACCTGTTAAGCCAATACCCTGAGTGTAAACTGACAACTTGGTTACATCAAAATCACAGACCGACACACCATCTATTAACTCTTTTGAGTAGGCATAGTAGCCACCGATGGCATTGATTTCACGGCGAGCATACTCAGACAGTTCAATGACCTTCTCAAACGACTCTTTACCACGAAGGGCCAAGTTGCGACGTGAAATATCCAAACTAGCCATCAACAAGTAAGAGGCGGATGTTGACTGAGTAAGATTGATGATCTGACGGACATATTCAGGATTCATCTGCTCCCCGATTAAAAGAAGCGAACTTTGGGTCAAACTCCCACCAGACTTATGCATGGAGACTGCTGCCATATCAGCTCCTGCATCCATAGCAGAAATTGGAAGTTTATCAGTGAAATGCAAATGCGCTCCGTGGGCCTCATCTACCAAAACCATCATACCAGCTTCATGAGCCATTTTTGTCAACCCCTTTAGGTCTGAACAGATTCCATAGTAAGTAGGATTGTTAATCAAAATGGCCTTGGCATCTGGATGGTCCTTTATGGCTTTGGCTACTCGGTCATTTTCAAGACCTAAAGCGATACCAATCTTAGTATCTACACTCATCTCGATATAGATGGGAATAGCACCACACAGAACCAGCGCATTAATAGCAGATTTGTGGACATTACGTGGCAGAATAATCTTATCTCCTGCCTTGCAGGTTGACAGAATCATAGTCTGCACCGATGAAGTTGTTCCTCCAATCATGAGAAAGGCATGGCTAGCTCCAAAAGCATCTGCCCCCAGCTCCTCCGCGTCTCGAATAATCGAAATAGGATGCCCTAAATTATCCAAGGGTTTCATCGAATTGACATCAATGCCAACACATTTTTCACCTAACAGTTCGACAAGTTCTGGATTTCCCCGTCCACGCTTGTGACCTGGAACATCAAAGGGAACAATCCGTTTCTTGCGTAACTTCACCAAGGCCTCATAAATTGGGGCTTGGGTTTGATCTAACTTCTTCAAGACTTACTCCTTTACCGTATTTTTAGTGCCTCAAGAAGATAAAGGCGACTAAAGGTTGACTCATGAAAAAAGAGCAGGATTTCACCTGCTCTGCAATCTTCTGACGTGTTTATTTTGGTTTCTGTTGAGTATGTCTGTTCCTGATGTTTCCTAACTCTCTAGTAGCAAATATTACGTACTTTATTGATCGTTTCACAAGATGACGTGTGCTTTCACCACACTAAAAATTTATGAATTAGGACAAACGTCCTAACATCAACTTATAAAAGTAGGCTTTTAACCCTATCAATAATGTGGCTTTTCAACCACGCTTCGGCATTCAACCCTGCCTGTCCGTAGGCATTTTTTACTTGGGTTTATATTTGCTAGAAAACATCATCTCATTTTCTAAGCTTTATTACTATATCATGTTTTTAAGAACTTGTAAAGCGGTTTACGAAAAAAATATAAAAAGTTCGCAAAATATTTGGATTTTATTTGATTTAATACTCATTATTCTCTTGTAAACGATTATAAAGTGAACAAAATGTTTATCCTATTTAATTTAAAATTTTTATGCTATTCTATACTCTTTACCTTCGGTGTTTGATCTATCAGAGAAGATGTCGATATTTTTATATCATTAAAATCGTGCAACTTTTTTCAGATACTTTTAAAAGATTGATTTCATTACCTCTTTCCTTTATACTGGATAAAAAGGAGAATAGTATGTCAGAAACAAATCACGAAATCGATTCAAATTTTGCAGGTCGTTTAAATATCCTGCGTGCGGGTGTTCTTGGTGCCAATGATGGGATTATTTCCATTGCTGGTGTGGTTATCGGAGTTGCTAGTGCCACGACCAATATCTGGATTATCTTTTTATCAGGATTTGCAGCTATCTTAGCTGGTGCCTTTTCAATGGCTGGTGGAGCATATGTATCCGTTTCAACTCAAAAAGATACTGAGGAAGCAGCCGTTGCGCGTGAGCAGCTCTTGCTAGACCAAGATATGGAACTAGCCAAAAAGTCCCTCTATGCTGCCTATATCCAAAATGGAGAATGCGAAACCTCTGCTCAACTTTTGACTAACAAAGCCTTTTTAAATAATCCACTCAAGGCTTTGGTAGAGGAAAAATACGGTATTGAGTATGAAGAGTTTACCAATCCTTGGCATGCTGCCATCTCTAGCTTTATTTCTTTTTTCCTTGGAAGTTTGCCTCCAATGCTCTCAGTGACCATTTTCCCAAGTGAATACCGCATCCCTGTTACTGTCCTTATCGTCGGTGTGGCCCTTCTTCTCACTGGTTATACTAGTGCCAAACTTGGAAAAGCCCCAACCAAAACAGCTATGATTCGGAACCTTGCTATTGGTCTCTTAACTATGGGCGTTACCTTCTTACTCGGACAACTTTTCAGTATTTAATACTCTTCGAAAATCTCTTCAAACCACGTCAGCTTCGCCTTGCCGTATATATGNNAACCTGCGGCTAGCTTCCTAGTTTGCTTTTTGATTTTCATTGAGTATAAAATACAAGAAATACCTCGATTTTGAAGTCGAGGTATCTTTTTTTACATTTGCACAATCTTGCGATAGCTTCTTGAAGTAATCATGAAAATCAACACATAGGCGATGAGGAAGATAGCGCAGATAGACAAGGTCACAATCAACATCATAGTCGTATCTATTACACCAATCACTTTTAAAATCAGACTAAGCATATGGTAGGCAAAGGCTAGATGTATGAAGGCAAAAAGCAAAGGAAGGAAGAAAACAGTTAAAACCTGTTTGTTGATGGTTTGCTTGATTTGCTTTTGATCTAAACCAACTTTCTGCAAGATAATAAAGCGTTCACGGTCTTCGTAGCCTTCAGAAATTTGTTTGTAGTAGATGACCAGAACAGTTCCGACCATAAAGATAATGGATAGGAAAATACCAATAAAGAAGACACCGCCAAAGAGGGCACTCATCTGAGCACTAGCATCTGCTAGAGTGCTACCATAAACATAGCTACCTTCCGTGTTTAATTGAGCATTAAATTGATCGAGGTATTTTTCATATTCTTCAGCGACTTTGAGTTGCTCTTCTTCACTGATACTTACATTCATACCGCCGTAAAACTGATTATAGATAGCCGAATCTGGGAATTGGTCCAAAAAGGCTTGTAAATTAGGTACAACAAGATAATTGTAATCAGCAGTCAAAATATTAAACTGATTTGGGACATGGTTGACAATAAAATCTTTATTAAATTCTTCTTTTACAGAAAATTGATGATCATTCAGAGTTAGAGTTTTCTGTTCTTTAACTCCCTCATTCTTTGCAAAGAGTCCGACCTCATTTCCTGATAGAGACAGTTTTTGACCAGTCATATTTTCATAATCTTTTTGGTCAAATACCATGAAAACTGTTGTGGGTTGGACACGATTTTGTCCTTTTTCAAAAAGTGTTAACTTATTTCCTTCTTGGTTTGCAACACCAAAGTAAGTATAACGAATCACTTCTTTCTCTTTAATCTTATAACCTTTGTCACTTGCAAACTGGCTCAAGAGTTTGTCTAAATCTTCTTTTTCAACATTTTGTCCTGAAACCCCAAAATCATGAGGATTTAGAACTTTTTTAAAGGATTCTGCGGAATTGAAAATGCTTGTCGCTGCTGACATGGTTACCAAAACCATTGTTGACAAGATAGCGATGGTTGCTAGTCCAACCGCATTTTTCTTCATACGGAAAATCAAGTTGGAAACAGAGATGAGGTTATTAGGTTGGTAATAGTATTTCTTATTTTTCTTTAAGATTTGTAGGAAGACTGTAATCCCTGCATTAAACAATAGATAAGTACCAAAAATAACCAGCAAAACAGCTAGGAAGAAAGTTGTTAGGGCTGTAAGAGGATCGGTTACCGTAAGGGCAAGATAATAGCCAATCCCTAAACTAATCGAACCAAGAATCGTTTGGAGAGGTAGGAAACGACCTCTTTTCTCTCCGCTTGCTTTCTCACGCGAGAGCTGGAGGGCATTCATACGGGCGATTCGAAGGGCATTCAGGAACATGAGCCCTAGGAAAATCAATCCAAAGACAACAAGTACTGCAATGACAACATTCATTTGGAAGGTAGCGACCAGCTCAACCTTCAATTTCATCAGTTTGAGCAAGAAAGCGAAAATTAACTTGTCAAACAAGGCTCCAATACCGATACCCGCTCCAACAGTTAGAATCCCAAATACCACTAACTCCTTAAAGGTCATACTGATCAGGTGACGCTTCTCCAAGCCCAACATGCCATAAATTCCTAGTTCCTTGGAACGGTTCTTCATGACAAAACTATTGGCATAAAGGACGATAATGGCTGACGCAAGGGTGACGACAAACATACCAAATCCAAGTGTTGCTTGAATGGTGGTTCCTCCACGGATTTCCGCAATCTTTGGATTGAAGGTTAGGGAGTAAAAGAGATAGGTGATGGTGACTGCCAAGAGAACAGCCAGTGCAAAGGGATAGTAGAGTTTGCGGTTTTTAATCAGGTTCGATACCGCTAACTTATTGGTTAATCGAAACATACTAATTCACCTCGCTTGCCATGACAGTCAAGGTATCAGAGATTTCTTGGAACATCTGACGCTCTGTCTTTTCTCCACGGTAGATTTGATTGTAAAGAATGCCGTCTTTGATAAAGAGTACGCGCTTGGCTCTGCTTGCTGCTGCTGTGGAGTGGGTTACCATGAGAATGGTTTGGCCGCGCTCATTGATTTCATCAAAGACATCAAGTAAGGCTGCAGATGATTTGGAGTCAAGGGCTCCTGTTGGCTCATCCGCAAGGAGAATTTCAGGTTCTGTGATGATGGCGCGGGCTACTGCTACACGCTGTTTCTGACCACCAGAAATCTCGTAAGGGTACTTCTCTTGCAATTGGTTGATACCTAGATTCTCAGCTGTCACCACCAATTTCTTCATCATCTCTGTAATAGGTCTTCTTGACAAGACAAGCGGAAGCAAGATATTGTCCTTTACAGATAGAGTATCTAGCAAGTTAAAGTCTTGGAAGACAAAGCCCAACTTTTCACGACGGAAGCTAGAGGCCTGTGAATTTTTAATGGTTGCGGTGTCAGTTCCATTCAAGTAAACCTGACCACGACTTGGTTTATCCAGCATAGCTAGAATATTGAGAAGAGTTGATTTACCAGAACCAGACTCACCCATGATGGCAACGTAGTCAC
This sequence comes from Streptococcus sp. 477, assembly GCF_013277295.1. NCBI lineage: Bacteria > Bacillati > Bacillota > Bacilli > Lactobacillales > Streptococcaceae > Streptococcus > Streptococcus sp. 477. The sequence goes on along the minus strand of NZ_VMMQ01000012.1, from coordinate 4,552 downwards.
CCTTTTCGACGGTAAAGTGAATATCCTTGAGGGCTTCTACTTGGTTGCCCTGAAAACGTGTTTTATAAATTTTTTGAACGTGTTTTACATCTAAAAGTGTCATGAGAATCTCCTTTCTTAATATCCCATCAAATGAAATGTTGCTTGCATCATAGCGCATCCCAGTTGAACACGCTCGATTTCTTTGTGGCTTGGTTGTTTTGAAAATTTTTCTTGAAATAATTTTTTCATGTTCTTACTCCTTTGTTCTTTATGAGTCTAGTTTACATCAAAAAAAGACCGCTTGCCATAACCTAACCTTACAAAAGAGACTTTAATCTTACATTTTTGTAAGATTGGGGGAAATGTAGGCAAAATTACTTAGAAAATGATTTGACTTCCTATTTTAAAAATTGTAAAATATAAGTGTGAAAAGGCTTACTTTGGAAAGGAGGAAGCAGAAACTATCATTTGAGTAAGCTTACCTAGATGACACACCATTAAATTGAACACTTGCAAGTCGTTCAACCTATAAGGAAAGAAGGTGCGCTTTAATGAAACACAAAGAACATATGCTCATCGGACTTCTCTATCTCCTCTCTCCATTCATCGGTCAGCTCTTAGTTGAAAAGACATACTTTATCGGTACAAGAATTACAGCTACTGCTTATGCTATTTGCTGGCTATCAGTTGTTATCAGTATCCATCATTTATCAAAAAATGTATTGTCTCAGCATGAAAAATCAGATTAGAAATCTAAGTTCAAAATAATATTTTTAGTTTACAGATGAGACTGGCGAAATATTATTAAAAGTAAAAAAGCTTTAAATCAAGCAGTTTAGACTATTGATTTAAAGCTTTTTGCGTATTCCAAATCTTTTGTAAAACCTCACCAAAACCAGCCTTCATTATCGTCAATGGCTTGAGCTTCTTTGCGTTTACGTGGGCCTGTTCCGTACATTTCTGCTTCGATTTCTTCCTTGGTTGGCATGATAGAAGCTAGGATGATATAGATAATCACCCCAAGTCCAAAGTTTGCGACTGTAAAAATGGCAAACATAAAACGTACAAGGGTAACATCAAAGTTCCACTTGTCTGACAGACCTGCTAAAACTCCTGAAATCATGCGATTTCGTCTCATTTTATAAAACTTACTGTTCATGATATTTCCTCTTTCTGCTAGGTTAGACATAGTATATCACGGGTAGGCTCGGCTTTCATCAGTCCTCAGGCTGATTTACTAGTAGCAACTTTCCTCGACAAACTCCACAGCGATAGCGTTTAGTATCAATACTTCGTTTGCGCTGATAACTTTGCTGGCAGGATTGGCAACGATAGATCCTGATAGGCTTGGAGTTGCTATTTGGCAAGGTTGGTACAAAGCGTAATCCATCCACTGCTTTCAAAAGTTCCTTAAAATCCCGATCCTTGTGTTGATAGCCCTTCCCTTGAAAATAGAGGTGATAATGACAGAGTTCATGTCGGACAATTTTCCTAAAAACATCCAGACCCAGTTCCTGATAAACCTTTGGGTTGAAATCCAAACGCCCATCTTTTGGGAAAAATCGCCCACCTGTCGAACGTAGACGAGAATTCCACTGGACTTGATGGATAAAAGGTCTGCCGAAGTCTTCTAGCGAAACCTGCTTGACATAATCAGTCAGTTTCATTTGGAGCGAGGAGCGACAGATTAACTTTTTCACGTTCAGTATCAATTTTCTTGACCCAAACGGTCACCAAATCTCCAACTGACACCACTTGACTAGGGTGTTTGATAAACTTGCGACTCATATGAGAAATATGAATCAAGCCGTCCTCGTGAATCCCGATATCAACGAAGGCACCGAAGTCAACAACGTTACGCACAACACCTTCTAGCTTCTGACCTACCACTAGGTCTTTGATATCTAGGACATCTTGGCGAAGCACAGGTGCGTCAAAGGAATCACGGAAATCTCGACCTGGTTTGAGAAGATCTGCAATGATATCTTTAAGGGTTTCTGGACCGAGGTCTAGCTCTTGAGCCATTTCCTTGACTGAAAGGGACTTGAGTTTGCTTTGGGCTTCTTCGTTTAGGTCTTTAATATCTAAACGTTTGAAGAGTTCCTTAACTGCAGTGTAATTCTCTGGGTGAACTCCTGTATTATCAAGGATATTGCTACTTTCAGGGATACGAAGGAAACCAGCAGCCTGCTCAAAGGCCTTGGCTCCCAGACGAGGAACTTTCTTGATTTGGGCGCGTGAAGTGATTTTTCCTTCTTCCTCGCGGTATTTGACAATATTTTCAGAGATAGTTTTGTTGAGTCCAGCTACGTGTGAAAGAAGAGCTGGGCTAGCTGTATTGACATTGACACCAACTTGGTTAACCACTGTATCGACAACAAAGTCCAGACTCTCAGATAGTTTCTTCTGACTGACATCGTGTTGGTATTGACCGACACCAATTGACTTAGGATCGATTTTGACCAATTCCGCAAGAGGATCTTGCAAACGACGGGCGATAGAAATGGCAGAGCGTTTTTCAACGGTCAAGTCTGGAAACTCCTGACGAGCAAGTTCGCTGGCAGAATAGACAGAAGCACCACTTTCATTAACGATAACATAGCTGACTTCAGGGAAATCTTTCAGAACTTCCGCTACAAAAGCTTCACTTTCACGACTGGCCGTTCCATTTCCAATGGCAATAATCTCTACACCGTATTGACCAATTAAATCTGCTAAATCTTTCTTGGCTTCTTCGATTTGACGAGCTGATGCTGGTTTAACAGGATAAATAACCTGAGTTGTCAGCATTTTTCCTGTTGCATCCACGACAGCTAACTTGGCACCTGTACGAAAGGCTGGGTCAAATCCAAGAACCACGCGCCCTTTCAGTGGAGCAACCAAGAGGAGATTGCGCAGATTGTCAGAAAAAAGTTGGATAGCTCCTTCTTCAGCTTTCTCAGTTAATTCTGTCCGAATACGACGCTCGATAGCAGGCAAGACCTTTTTCTTAACGGATTGCTGAACAACTTCATCAATATAAGCATTTTTCACCTTGAAACGAGTAGCAAAGAAGGCAAGAATACGGTCCGTCGCATGTTCAAAACCGATCTTCAAGACACCAAGTTTCTCCCCACGATTGAGAGCCAAGGTACGATAGCCTTGCATAGTTCCAACTGTCTCTGAAAAATCATAATAAATCTGAAAAACCTGCTTTTCATCAAGACTTTCATCCTTGGCTTGAGAAGTAAGTTTAGAGTGTCTCAGCACTTCCTGATAAGTCATAGAACGCAAGGTCACATCTTCCGATAAGGCTTCGACCAAAATATCAACTGCACCGGTCAAGGCTTCCTTGCCAGTCGCAAATCCTTCACAGACGAACTTTTCAGCTTCTTTCTCTAAGTCAACTATATTCTGCAAAATCAAGCGAGCAAGAGGAAAGAGTCCAGCTTCACGGGCAATGGTTGCCTTGGTACGACGCTTTTCCTTATAAGGAAGATAGAGTTCTTCAACGTCTGCTAATTTTTCGGCAACTAAGATAGCTTCTTCCAATTCCTTGGTCAACTTACCTTGTTCTTGAATCTTAGCTAAGACAGCTTCCTTACGGTCATTGAGATTTGTCAGACTTTTATCCAAATCAATAATAGCCTTAATCGCCACCTCATCCAGACTACCAGTCATGTCCTTGCGATAACGCGCGATAAAGGGAATAGTCGCCCCTTCAGCTGTCAAACTTAGAACGGTATCAATTTGCTTTAACGTCACTCCCAAATCCTGAGAGATTTTTTCATATTTTTTATCCATAAATCTATTATACCACAAGCTAAACGTTTCAAATTAACTCGTAGAACATTTAAAAAATATGTAGGAAATAGATTTATATGCTACAGCGCAATAACTTGCACTTAAAGAGCATTGCCACCTTTTTTTAACCAAGCCATGATATCAAAAGTATTTAATGGATCAGACATAATAGCCAGTTCTGGAAGATGTTCCTGATCTGGAATAACACATTGACTTTTCAAATTTTTATATGGACGATTGACTAAAATTAATTTATTAGAATAAGGAAGATTATCCATCTTATTTAAAATTTCTTCACTAGCTGAATCTTTATTATCAAATTTAAAATATAGATTATCCCAATTTATGCGTTTTTTCTTTTTTCCCACTTAGTCCGTGCTTCTTCAATACTAGAATAATGTAGAAAATGAATATCTATATCCCCTAAGTGCCCCAAAGGATAAACTTCATGGGTCCAGCTCGGTGAAACAAGTTCCTCTTCGAAAACAAGTTCTTGTTCCATATAGTACCGAAAATCCTTTGTAAGTTTATAATAATCATCAGGAAGAATAAATAAACCAACAAAAGGTGTTCTATATTGGCTTTACAATAATAACTTCTATATCTTTAAATGTTTGTCTATCAACTATTAATAAAGACTCTAATAAACTATTTTTATCTCCTTGATGTAATAAAATAACACTGATTAAGCAAGTCAATTTTACTACCTCCTATAATTTTCTGATAATGATTTTCTTCTTATTTCAATTATATAATCATTTAGTTTTAAAAAAGCGTTCCAAACATT
>NZ_VMMQ01000119.1:0-723 GCF_013277295.1 Streptococcus sp. 477 | reverse complement strand
CGGTAGGGTTGACTTTTCGGATAGATCAAGAGTGAATTTTTATAGTCAACCGTCGTTTTCAAATGGAGCAGTGATAAATGGTAGTTTGAGGGTGTCTGGTCGTATCACTTATAGTGGCGGTGAGTGGCTTTACTCACCTATATATAATAAATTATGGAAAGATACTTCACAAGGAGGTACCTGGCTATATTTGAATAGACAAGGTAACGGAGGTAGCGACTGGATTGAGATGAATAAAAGAATCTCAGACCGTCGCTATAAATCAAATATTCAAGACAGTCAAGTATCTGGTCTAGATGTCATCGAAAAGCTGAAGACTTACAGCTATCGTAAAGAATACGATGGCCAAATTGAGGATATCTCATGTGGTATCATGGCTCAGGATGTCCAGAAATATGCCCCTGAAGCATTCTATGAGAATCCTGACGGTGCATATTCATATCGCACATTTGAATTGGTGCCTTACTTAATCAAGGCCATTCAAGAATTAAATCAAAAAATAGAAAAAATGGAGAACAGACATGGATAATCACACAATCGACAAGCTAGTCGCTGAGTCACTCGTCGACCGTTTGGCTGATATCGAATTGAACTATGCGCATTTAAATGTACACCATAGGCTGGCTTTGGCTGAATTACAGGCCTTTAAGGCGGTGCTGGAATATGACCCAGCGCTTAAAGAACTTTTTGACGAAACGCAAGCTAAAATGAAAGGAAATAAGG
>NZ_VMMQ01000118.1:0-567 GCF_013277295.1 Streptococcus sp. 477 | reverse complement strand
AACCTGCGGCTAGCTTCCTAGTTCGCTCTTTGATTTTCATTGAGTATAAATCAAGCGACTTTATTCAAAAAGTGCTATAATAGAATTAGAAAATCGGAGGAAATATTATGAAGCTTATCAATACGACAAACTCACACTCGCAACTTGTAAAAAGTCAGCTAGAAAGTACAGATGCAACCCTTGTTGAGGTTTATTCTGCAGGGAATACAGATGTTATTTTTACCCAAGCGCCGCTTCACTATGAAATCCTCATCTCAAACAAACACCGTGCTATTCGTGAGCCTGAAATCGAAACCATTCAAGAATTTTTCTTGAAACGTAAAATTAATAAGGACTCTATTGATGAAGCCAATATCAAGACACTCTACTCAGAGAAATTAATTGGAATTTCAATCCCAATCCAGTGAGGAAATTGAGTAAAAACTCTACTTGAGCGAAAGTCCAATAAGTCTTCCCACAATAAAACGCATAGTATTGAGGTACACTGTACACTCGCTATTATGCGTTTTTATATAGTAGATTGAAACTATAATAGTACACCTCTACTTCTAAAACATTGTTAGAAAT
>NZ_VMMQ01000117.1:0-1892 GCF_013277295.1 Streptococcus sp. 477 | reverse complement strand
ATCGGGATTTGCTTTTAAGAGATGAATTTTTGGTGTGAATGCTTGACATTATTTTGATTGACCATGGCATAGGCCAGGGTTGTGTCAATCTTGCTATGACCTAGCAGTTTTTGGACTTGCTCGATAGGCATACCTTTATCAATTGCCTTAGTCGCTAAAGTTCTTCTGAACTTATGTGGGTGAACCTTTTGTATACCGAGTTTGTCTCCTAACTTTCTTAAGCGAATCTCTACACCAGCAATTCCAAGCCTCTGGACTTTTCCAACTAACGTTACAAAAAGAGCAGGGTGACTATCTTTTCTGTCGTTAAGATAGTTTCTTAAATGAATTTTCGTACGAGCGTCAAAATATACTGGTCTCTCCTTCTTTCCTTTACCAAAGACAACACACTCTCTGTTTTCAAAATCAATATCTGAACGATTCAACTGTACAAGCTCCCCTACACGCATACCTGTCGATGCTAGTAGGTCTATTATTGCCAAATCTCTCAAATTTTCACAGTTATCGCGCATAATTTCCAAATGTTCATCAGTATAAGTTTCCTTCACATTTTGCTCAGTCTTAATTTTCTTTATCCGTCGAATGGGATTTTTAATGATATATTCCTCTTGCTCAAGCCAAGCAAAAAAAGAAGACAATATACGCCTAATATTGTCTAAATTCGCCTTACTACAATCCTTTTCAGACTGGTAATTTGCTAAATAACTCCTTAAATCATCTGTTGTGAGTTGTGTCACAGACTCTTTAATAGCATTAAACAAGTTTTCAATCGTCCTCTGGTAATAACGAATTGTTTTTGAGCTACAGCCCTCTACCTGTTTGGCAGTGATAAAGAGTTGCAACAGGTTATTATTCGAATACTTCTGCTGCTTTTTTCCGTCTACTAGATGATGTTCTAAACTCTCTCTCAACGCTAGTAATTGTTCATTATTTAAAAGAGGTAACATTTCTTGCATGATAATTGTAACTTTTGATTCCATAATTTCTCACTTTCTTATTCATCAATAAAAAGAGACAATATCAGTTTCTGCATTACAGAATTCTAATATTGTCTGTTCATTTATTTTCTTGTGCTCATTCAAATCCAGCATACTAGGTTACTTTTTGACCTTTTCTCTAACAGAATGTTCAGAAACCCATTTGGAGTAGCTTGTCATTTTTTCATCAGTTAAAGCTTCTACTGCGATGGTTACACACATTTTTACTGCTTCTTCTACCGTTACAGAAAAACGATAGCCGTTTAATTGTAAAAATTTGACCAAAACGAAGAAAGCGGTTCTTTTATTAGCATTAGCAAAAACATGCTTCTTTATCAATTGGACAAATAGTATCGTTGCTTTATCAAAAATTGTTGGATAAAGAGGCTTCCCAAAGACAAATTGTTCTGGTAAGTTCACAATCATATTTAAGGCAGAAGGACTAACTGTTTGAATTTTCTCATTTGGAGAATACCGTTGAATTGCTAAAGCATTTATTTTTTCAATTTGCTTTTCTGTCAGATAGATTGTCATTTTTCCACCAAAGCTTTGAAAACATCGTCGTATTCGTCAAATATTTTATCTAAATTTAAGTCAAAGGCATCATCAGATACATAAGAAACCTGCTGCCCCAATTCTTCAGGAGTAAAGATAATCTCACCACTTGGTAACAATTTCGCTTCGTATTTAACACCACTTGGAATATTAAATTCACTTGGAATCGTAATGGTGATTGAATTTCCTTGTTTTCTTGTTTTTACTACCATCTGATTTCCTCCTTTGTTGTATTATAACAAATCATTACCGTAATTACAATGGCAGAATATCAGCCAAAATACTCCTGCATCAGAGATTTCTTCAAAGTTTCAAGTTCTTCCAGAGATTTTTGGATTGCCAATTGTGATTTGTCGACCT
>NZ_VMMQ01000116.1:0-547 GCF_013277295.1 Streptococcus sp. 477 | reverse complement strand
TTTATCCTCAGTTAGTTTATTTTTCGCTGTAGTTGTCGCTGCGGTTGTTACGGCATCTTCTGCCGCTTTCAAGGCTGCTTTGGCTGCGTTTACTTTCGCTAGCTCTGCTTGTACAGCTTCTGGTGTCGCATTGTCGTCCGCTATTACTTTTTTCGCTGCTTCCACTGCTTTATCCGCCGCTTCTTTTGCTTTAGTATATGCGTCAACTTTGCTTTGTGGCTTGTCATCTGTAGTTGGTTGACTTGCTACTTCGCTTGCTAAGTCGTTATTCGCTTGCGTTAGAGCTATCTGGTCTGCTTTGTCGACTAACTGCTCTTTCGCTTTGTCTAACTTACCTTGCGCTTCTGTTACTTTTTCTTGCGCTTCTTGAATTTCAGCTGCTGTCGCATTGTCACCTTTAGCTAATACTGCTTTGGCTGCTTCCTTCGCTGTTGCAACATCTGCTTCTGCTTCTTTCTTAGCGGCTTCGTATGCTTGAATACTTTCTGGTGTCTTACCTTCTGTACTTACAGCTTCATCTAACTTCGATTTATCCTCAGTTAGTTTA
>NZ_VMMQ01000115.1:0-1578 GCF_013277295.1 Streptococcus sp. 477 | reverse complement strand
GAAACTAAGCAACTATAACTATTTTTTTAAACTCAATAAGTTCTGTACTCTCATTCAAAATTTGCTCGTCAAAAAAAATAATCCATACTAACACTAAGTCTTTTAGCTAGTTGATGCAATAATTCTGAACCTGGAGTATATTCTCCGTTCTCCAAACGACTAATCTGACCTTGCTTACAAATTCCTTCAGCTAACTCTTTCTGAGATAATTTCAATTCTTTTCTTCTGCTCTTAATTCGAGTAGCTAATAAGCTTCCCACACTATTTCCTCCAATCTACTACTGCTAATCATTTTATCACGATTTCTGTAACAATTAAAATACATTTAAATTACTCTAATGGGATGTTGAAGCCTCTCTCTTTACTATCAATTGCAAAATTTATAGTGTTAACTAATTTCTCCAATCTCCTCACTTGATGTTCATACTCGTCTATATATTCATTCATCTGTTTTTGACAATCTTCAATCTCTTTCTCCCCCAATTATTCACACCTAACACAAAAAGCATCCAGAATCGATATGAAACCGAGGATTCTAGGTGCTTTCTCTTTTCACCCATTGGGTGCTGTTTTTACTGGACAAAAGGGAGTTTCTCCTTTATGATATAATCGAAAACAAAATCAAAACAAAGGAAATTCCAATGACCAGTATATAAAATAAATCTACGAAAAACAATACTTTATCACACTTTTCTTTCGATGGTGGAAATCTGACCAATCAAGCTGGTCTTCTGCTCTTCAAAGAACTCTTCACAAAGTTGAATCTAAAAGAAACTATTTCAAAACATCTTGTGAGCGATGATAAACGACGCTATTATCACTATTCGGATGCCGATATTGTCATCCAATTTCTCTTTCAAATCCTTACAGGCTATGACATAGACTATGCCTGTAAGAAATTAAAATCAGATGCTTATTTTCCAAAACTGTTGGAAACTGGACAAGTTGCGTCTCAACCAACCTTGTCTCGCTTTCTGTCACGTTCAACAGAAGCAACTGTTGGGAGCTTGCGAAGACTAAACTTTGAACTGGTTCAACTCTTTTTACAAATGCAAAGCCAACCCAGTCTTATCGTTGATGTGGATTCCACTCATTTTACCACTTATGGGCATCAAGAGGGAGCCGACTATAATGCTCATTATCAGGTGACAGCTTATCATCCCCTTTATGCCTTTGAAAGCCAGACTGGCTATTGTCTGAATGCCCAGTTACGTTCTGGAAATCGCTATTGTTCAGAAGGAGCAGATGCCCTTATTCACCCCATTTTAGAGCAGTTTGACCATCTGATTTTTCGTATGGATAGCGGTTTTGTGAGCCCAAAACTCTATGATTTACTGGAAGATAGAGGTCATGCCTATTTGACCAAACTGAAAAGGAACGCTGTTCTGAGTCGCTTGGGAGATTTAACCTTGCCTTGTTCAGAGGATTTGAGTATTTTACCTCATTCTTCCTATTCAGAGTCCCTTTATAAAGCCGATTCTTGGCGCCAGCCACGTCGTGTTTGCCAATTTTCCCAAAGACAGGAAGGGGAATTGTTCTATGATGTGGTCTCTCTTGTAACCAATTTAAGCAGTGTAG
>NZ_VMMQ01000114.1:0-899 GCF_013277295.1 Streptococcus sp. 477 | reverse complement strand
TCGGGGTGTATAGAGGGGAATAAATGACAATACAAAATAAACAGATTTTAAAGGCTTCAAAAAACTTTGAGAAAGTTCATTCAACATTTAAAAATAATAATAAATTCCGATTTTTGCCTAATTGGCTAGAAAAAGAATCTAATCTATTCTTGTCAGAAACACAAAACACTAGCAAGAGTTACAATGTTCTGAAACGTGGTTCTTTAATCTTTGTAGATTTTGGAATCAATATTGGCTCTGAATTATCAAATAGACACTGGGCTGTTGTCCTAAATAAAAATGATTCTCCAAAATCAAGGAATCTGACGGTACTTCCAATTAGTTCAAAAGAAAAAAAGTTTTCTGTTATGATTGACGAAGTTATACAGCAAAAATCCAAAAGATTCTTATTACCTATTCTTGACAAAATTGGTTTTGATTATTTTTCGATCATTCACTATGCACTTACAGAAATTACTCCTTTTGATTTAGGGAGTGCAGAAGAAATATATCAGGAATTTTTGATTCAATACGGAGATGCTTACAATTCAGAATCAGCTAAAGAAATCTATGACAACGGTGCAGGGATGGAAAAAGTGGAAAACACTAATAGAAAATTAAAAGATCTTGTTAACCATTATCAACGATTTAATAAAATTTCCTACGCAAAATGTGATCAGATAAAAACGATTAGTAAAGACAGAATTATTTACATAAACGAACTGGATCCTTGCGGAAAAATCAAGGTTAGTGACGAAACTTTAGATAGAATTGACGAAAAATTAAAAGAATTGTACTTAAAAAATTGACATTTATAAAAGTTTACTCTATAATTAGGTTACTTAGAGGTTTACCCTCATATTTTTAAACTTTGAGCCTTTGCGCTCCAGGGAAGTAGCTTAATTGTTACTTCCCTTTTT
>NZ_VMMQ01000113.1:0-742 GCF_013277295.1 Streptococcus sp. 477 | reverse complement strand
TTTTTTTAAACTTTTTACAATTTTTTGGCGAGAACTCATCCAAATGGAGGCTAGCCCTCATGCCTGGTTTGGAGCAGAAACCTCTAACTTACACTTAGCCATTGATGATGCTTCCGGCAATATCCTAGGGGCTTATTTTGATAAAAAAGAGAACTTGAATGCTTACTATCATGTCCTTGAACAAATATTAGCCAACCACGGCATTCCCCTTCAAATCAAAACAGATAAAAGAACAGTCTTTACCTATCAAATCTCCAACTCTAAGAAAATGGAGGACGATACCCATACACAATTCGGATACGCCTGTCACCAACTGGGGATTCTCCTTGAGACAACCGCTATCCCTCAAGCTAAAGGGAGAGTCGAAAGACTCAATCAGGCACTACAATCTCGCCTGCCTATTGAACTGGAACGAAACAATATTCATACCTTGGAAGAAGCCAATACTTTCCTTATTTCCTACATTCAAACCTTTAATGAACAGTTTGGAAACAAGACAAAACTCTCTGTCTTTGAGGAGGCTCCTAAGCCCTCTGAACGAAATCTCATTCTGGCTAGACTGGCGGAGAGAGTCGTCGATAGTGGACACCATATCCGATTCCAAAATCGTTGCTATATCCCTGTTGAACAAGGAAAAGAAGTCTACTTCAGCAGAAAGACGAAAGCATTCGTTATAAAAGAAGTTGACGGTGACATCTACCTCAATATCGCTGACAAGATCTATCACACAAAGGAGCTACTA
>NZ_VMMQ01000112.1:0-543 GCF_013277295.1 Streptococcus sp. 477 | reverse complement strand
GGTATTCCCCTTCAAATTAAAACAGATAAGAGAACAGTCTTTACCTATCAAGCCTCCAACTCTAAGAAAATGGAGGACGATACCCATACACAGTTTGGATACGCCTGTCACCAACTGGGGATTCTCCTTGAGACAACCGCTATCCCTCAAACTAAAGGGAGAGTCGAAAGACTCAATCAGGCACTACAATCTCGCCTGCCTATTGAACTGGAACGAAACAATATTCATACCTCGGAAGAAGCCAATACCTTCCTTCTTTCCTACATTCAAACCTTTAATGAACAGTTTGGAAACAAGACAAAACTCTCTGTCTTCGAGGTGGCTCCTAAGCCCTCTGAACGAAATCTCATTCTAGCTAGACTGGCGGAGAGAGTCGTGGATCGTAGACACCATATCCGATTCCAAAATCGTTGCTATATCCCTGTTGAACAGGGAAAAGAAGTCTACTTCAGCAGAAAGACGAAAGCATTCGTTATAAAAGAAGTTGACGGTGACATCTACCTCAATATCGCTGACAAGATCTGTCACACAAAGGAGCTACTA
>NZ_VMMQ01000111.1:0-2299 GCF_013277295.1 Streptococcus sp. 477 | reverse complement strand
GAAACATTATGGGAAGTTTGCTGATGGAAGTATAAAAGAGTTTAAACATAATATACCTAAAGGATGGGCCATAGTTTATTTACCAGACATTTGTGCATTAGAGGACGGCTCAATAAAAAGAGGTCCTTTTGGTAGTTCTATAACAAAGTCAATGTTTGTTCCGAAAGGAGAACATACATATAAGGTTTATGAACAAGGTAATGCTATAAGAAAAACTATAGATTATGGAGACTATTGGTTAAAAGAGAGTGATTATATACGTTTAAAAAATTTTTCAATAAAAGCAGGAGATATTTTAATATCTTGTGCAGGTACTATTGGAGAAATCTTTCAAATACCTTCAAATTATTATAATGGAGTTATAAATCAAGCATTATTAAAACTTACGTTAAACTCAGATATAATAGATTCACAGTATTTTAAATGGATGTTTACGAGTTTGATTAATACACTAAAAGAGCATTCTATAGGTTCAGCGATAAAAAATTTAGCTTCAATAAAATTTTTAAAATATGAAGTTCCTATGTTATTGCCTCCACTATCCGAACAACAACGAATAGTAGAAGCAATCGAATCAGCTTTAGAAAGAGTAGATGAGTACGCTAAAAGTTATAATAGACTCGAACAGCTAGATAAAGAATTTCCAGATAAACTAAAAAAATCTATTCTTCAATATGCTATGCAAGGAAAATTAGTTGAACAAGACCCAAATGATGAATCAGTCGAAGTTTTACTTGAAAAAATACGAGCAGAAAAACAAAAACTCTTTGAAGAAGGCAAGATTAAAAAGAAAGATTTGGACATTTCTATTGTTTCCCAAGGAGATGATAGCTCTTATTATGAGGAAGTTCCTTATGAAATACCAAAAAGTTGGGAGTGGGTGAGGTTTTCTACATTGGTTGAAATTGTTAGAGGTGGTTCTCCACGACCAATCAAAGATTATCTTACTTCCGAAGTAGATGGAATAAATTGGATAAAAATAGGTGATACTGAAAAGGGTGAAAAGTATATAAATAATGTTAAAGAAAAAATCAAAAAATCAGGGCTTAACAAAACTAGATTTGTAAAAAAAGGTACATTTTTGTTAACTAATTCTATGAGTTTTGGTAGACCTTATATTTTGAATGTTGATGGTGCAATACACGATGGATGGTTGGCTATTTCGAACTATGAAAACTCATTAAATAGAGATTACCTATTCTATATTCTTTCATCAAATGTAGTTTATTCTCAATTTTTATCTCTAATTAGTGGAGCTGTTGTGAAAAACTTGAATAGTGATAAAGTTGCTTCTATTCTAATCCCACTCCCACCCCTTCCTGAACAATCCAGAATCGTTGATAAAATCGAACAATTTTTCGCCCATATTGACGCACTAATTTAGTATAATAGTTTTACGTGCGGTGGAATTTCTATCAAACATAAGATAGGAGTTTTACGTTGAAAGAATTTGAATTACATTTGAAGAAAGCTGGTTTAGCTGAAAATACTGTGCGTTCGTACCTTTATGGTGTTCGATTTTTCTTGGAGAATTATGAACTCAAAATGGAAGATTTATTTGAATACAAGGGATATTTATTAGACAATTTTAAACCTAAAACTGTCAATTTGCGACTACAAGGAGTAAATAAATATCTGACTTTTATTGGTCATGATGATTTGAAATTAAAATTTGTCAAAGTACAGCAAAAACCGTTTTTAGAAGATGTCATTAGCCATGCTGATTACCTTTTTCTTAAACGTAGTTTGAAAAAAGATGGTATTTTAAAATGGCATTTTGTCGTTTGGTTTTTAGGTGCAACTGGGGCTCGTGTAAGTGAGCTTATTAAACTAAAAGTAGAGCATGTAGAAATCGGTTATTTTGACATTTACTCAAAAGGTGGTAAAATTCGTAGACTGTACATTCCTAAAAAATTAAGAAATAGTTGTCTTAGTTGGTTAGAATCAGAAAATCGCCGAAGTGGTTATTTATTTTTGAATAAATTTAATGAACCAATTACAGCAAGAGGAGTTGCTCAACAGTTAAAAAATTATGCTGATAAATACAAAATGAATCCTAAAGTAATTTACCCTCATTCTTTTAGACATTTATTTGCTAAGAATTTTTTATCGAAGTATAATGATATTGCCTTGCTTGCAGATTTGATGGGACACGAAAGTATAGAAACTACTCGAATTTATCTAAGGAAAACAGCTACTGAACAACAAAATATTGTAGATAAAATTGTTAATTGGTAAAAAAATAACAGGTGGTCAAATTGACCATCTGCTATTTTTTTGTGATTATGGCTCTTATTAT
>NZ_VMMQ01000110.1:0-576 GCF_013277295.1 Streptococcus sp. 477 | reverse complement strand
ATGGTGGTACAGCGTGATTCCTTGCTTCTCAGCTTTCCCAGACAAAAAAGTCCAATAGTAGGTCAGATGGCTATCACTCTCTAGCACCCTATAAGAAGTTTCATCCGCATGAAGTAAGGGCTGAGTCAATAGTCTCTCTCGCAAGAGGTTATAGAGGGGCTCCAAATAGTATTGACTCGCCTTGATATGCCAATTAGAGATTTCCTTACGTGTGATTGGTAAACCCATCCTAGCCCAATCTTCTTCTTGGCGATAATTGGGGACCTTCAGATTAAACTTCTGATGGATGGTGTGAGCGATAATAGAAGCTGAGCCAAGGCTATGCGCCAAAGGGGCTTTAGGGATAGGAGCTTTCACAATTTTATCACTCGGATTTTTCTCACTGCATGCTTGGCATTTGTAAGAGTGTTGGATATGATCTATGCGTTTTAATTGCGCAGGAATAAAGACTAATTCTTGGCCTTGAAGACTCGCTCCAATCTCTTTTAGCTCTCCCTGACAGTCAGGGCAAATGCAATCCTCTAAGCGATGATGAACTTCTTCTGAATCGAATTGGGCAAGAAGAGCTTGACGTTT
>NZ_VMMQ01000011.1:0-26743 GCF_013277295.1 Streptococcus sp. 477 | reverse complement strand
TACTTATCTATTCGAAAAAGAAGTCAAAAAATAAGAATATCAGAAAATTTTCCGATATTCTTATTGATAAACTCATTCAAATCTAACAGATATTAGACATTAAGATATTTTTTAAGGGTTCTTCTGGCTGTTCGTGATACGGGGAAATGCAAGCCTTCTAACAAGGTCACTTCTGTGGCAGTCATCTCTTCAATAGCCTGTAAACTGACTAACGTATTGCGATTGGCATAGACAAAGTAATCTTTTTCAGCCTTGGCAGCGATATCCTTGAGACTGCCATAAATGGTCTTGATAGAATGATTGGCATAATAGACCTTGATACGATGGGATTCCACTGAAGTTTCAAAGGCTAAAATTTCATGGTAGGGCAGAGTGAAGCCCCGTCTTCCCTCAAAACTATAGGTAAAGAGACGCATATTTTCCCTCTTATCTACTGCCAGTACATAGTCCAGACAGCGCTCCAGCTGATGACAGTAGTCCGCCTCTGGCTGATCCTTGGAAATAAAATCCAAGGCAGACAAGTGGTAGCGAAAAGCTAGAGGTAAGGCCTCCGAGTGCGTGGACACAAAGACAATGCTTGTAAAAGGATCCCGCTCCCGAACCTGTTGAGCAACTTGAAAGCCCCGTTCACGCTCTCCATCAATCTCTAAATCTAATAAATAGAGCTGGTAATGGTCAAAATACTGAGAATACTTTTCAACATCCCCATAGTTTTTGGCAATATCAATTTCCAATCTTAAATTGCGAGAGCGACCGATATCTAGTAAAGTCTGCTCTATCCGTCCTTGCTGGACTCTATCGTCTTCCAAAACTAAAATTCTCATTCCTCTCCCCCTCGTTTCTCATCCTTAAATGGCAATTCTAAATCTTGTCTAAAAGTCGTCTCTCCTAGCTGGGTATCTAAGTTTAAATCATAATGAAAAACCATGTCCTCCAAGGTTGCCAAGCCCAGTCCACTGTGGTTATCCTTGGTAGAGTAACCCTTTTGACTGAGAATACTGGGATTCAGTTCTTCTTTCTTACGAGTGTTTTCAATGATAAAACGGACACTCCTATCACCTGCCAATAAAGCAACCCGAATCTGCGGATTTTCAGCCTCACTGGCTGCTTCTAAAGCATTTGTCGTGAGGATAGAGAGGATACGGATAGCCTCCAACATAGGCAATGCCAGCTCTTCGACAACCCCCACCGTCTCCAAACTAAAATGAATTCCCTGCTTATCTGCCACAATCATGGCTTTTGCCAAGGTATTGCGAATAGCTATATCATGGATATTGTGAAGATTAAAGGCCGTGTAATCCGCCTTCCTCAGCTTTTCATTAGTCTTTAGAAAGACATCTTGATAAATGGTAGATACCTCAGCCATGTCTTGATTTGCTATGGCAGGCTCCATGCTGGCGACAATTCCCGCAAAATCATGACGGAAACCTCGAACCTCATCATAGAGATGTCCCAACTTATCCACCATTCCTTGCAAGGAACGATTTTCATCTTCTTGTCTCTGAATGGTCTGCTCATCACGATAAACCTGCTCCAAATGCTTGATGTAAAAGAGCCAAGAGAAAAAGAGAATGAAAATCAGGAGAGAAATGGTCGTATCAAAACGAACGTAGAACGAACTATTTCTATTGGTCATAAACGAAGAGAATATCCTAAATCCAGTCAGAGGTAGGATAATGAAAAAACTCTTATAATAGTGGGTTTTGAAAGCATCTGAAAAGAATAAATCCAAATCCAAAGAACAACGTTTCATAATTGTAGAACATAGAAATATTGATAATAAATCAAATACAGATCTATATAAAGTGGAAAACGAATCTACAAAACAACAAGGCTCACCAGATAATACACGAATCCAAATTGTCAAAAATAAATAACGAATACTTTGAAAGAAGAGAAAAAGATACAGAGAAAGAAAAAAAGCTTCCCCTTTTCCCTTGTGCAATACTAGTAAAAAAATACAGTAAAAGAAGAGAATGATTCCTATATGAAATAATTCTCCAAATGTTTGGCGAGCAGATAAACTAATTAAAAATACAAGGACCCAATAACGTTTTTTATAAAATTCTGGGGAAATTTGAGCACCCAAATAAATAGTAGGAACCATGGTTGAAACGACTACCAACAGTATATATAGCACAGAAACTAAGAATTCTAAAATAATCATAAATAAATCTAATCTCTAACGAATACTGTGAATTTAAGCAAAGTGTCTACCCGTACTAAATAATTTATCGCACCATTTTACGGTATCTTCAAAAATCCCTCCACCATTCACTTCTTCCAAAACCTCTGGAGTTAACTCTTCAAATTGTTCCAATTCTACAAATGTATTTTTCATTTCCATGACAGACTCCTTTTCATTATTTTATAGATAACTCTATCCCCTGCTCCATCTACAAAAGGCTTTAGTTTCCTTTTAAAATACAAGAAATCTAAAGCCTCCTGAAAATGGTATATTGGTTAGAGCGTTAACGATTAGTTGTGAAGATGTTATTTTTATTTAACCACAACCACTTTATAATATTCGTTTGAGTGTGGAGATTCAATTTTAATTTTTTCACCATATAAACCATCGATTTCTTTATCCAGATAATCTGAAACTCCTGATGGCAAGCGTTTCATCTTAAGAATTTCACCAGATTGATCCGCATAGGCTAGGATGTGATAGTGGGTTGTAGCCATACCATCATCAATCAATACAAAGTAACCTGTTTTGAGCTTACCTTGCTCATTTTCTAAATAGTATAGTTTATTGTTATTGATTGTAAAGTGGGTAGCTCCAAGACGAAGTCGTGCACCTGGATGTTCTAAATAGACATCATTGCCAACTTTTTTAATATCTGAATAGGTTGTCATTGCTGGGATATTAATCACACGATGTCCATTTTCATCAAAGTAGTAGCGATTTGGTAAGTTTTGGAAGTTCTGTACAACTGCCTTAGGATCAATTTCTTGTCCTTCTTCTTTATTATCCACTAAAGCTAAGGTAGTATTTGCAACCTCATCTCCATATTTATTAGAAAACTTCTTGAACTCTGGTCTGATATACCAAGCATTTTTTTCAATAATAACATCGTCACCTTTAGCATTTAGCAAATATTCTTGCCCATCTCCAAGTTTGACAATATCATGAATACTGTATCCAGCATCTTTTCTATTTGCTAGATAGCCATCCTTACCAATGACATAACTTTCCCCATCACTGGCTGGAACAGCTCTATCTGCAACCATAGCACCTGATTTTTCAAAGTAAGACCATTTACCATCTATGAACACCCAACCTGTCATCATAGAACCACTAAAATGAAGATAGTACCATGTAGACCCTTCTTTGTACCAACCTGTACGCATGGCACCACTATTAGCTAGTGAGTACCATGTGTTGCCTTCCTTGTACCAGCCAGTGCGCATAGCACCACTATCTGCTAGAGAATACCATGTATCACCGTCTTTGAGCCAGCCTGTCTGCATTTTACCAGCGCTATCGAAGTGATACCATGACCCAGCATTTTGTACCCATTTATCCTTAGCTAGGCTGCCATCTTGAGAAAGATTCCAGTCAGCACCATTTTTAACCCAAGTATCTGCAGCCTGTGCTTGGTTGATAGACAAAAGCAGACCAGCACCTGCAAGCAAACCAAGAGTAAGTAATTTAGATTTTTTCATAGCCATTTCCTCCTTTATTGAATAGCTATAAGAGGGTTTTCCCTCTTTATTTAGCTATATTCTAATACTTTTCATTGTCAAAGTCAATAATATTGTGAAAAATTAGACAATATTACCAATATCTACGAATTGTATTTTGTTCCATTCCATATTGATTCATATAAGAAACATCTTGACCTCTATCTGGAGCATGAACTACCTTGCCACCACCAACATAAATACCCACATGTTGATTTGAACCTTGGTCGCCATTGTACAATATTAAATCTCCAGGAAGTTGTGAGCCATTACTTACATAGCTTCCTCCTGTCGCTTGACCATAGGTTACTCTAGGAATACTAATATCAAACTTAGCATGAATAGCCATCGTAAATCCTGAGCAATCTACGCCACTATTCAAATCTGCCCCACCCCAAACATATGGGATTTTTCCTACAAATGTCTTTGCGTATTCACCAAGAGCTTGCCCACGATTTTCTACCCATACACCACTTTCTCTAAAGAAATATGGTGTACCATTCACACGTTGATAACCAGTGACCATAGCACCACTAGCAGATAAGTAGTAATAATTACCATCAGGTTGAATCCAAGTATTTTCTTTCATCCATCCTTGGTCATCAAAATAGTACCACTTGCCATCTAATTGTTCCCAATTTTTAGCATACCCACCTGAACCGTATTTAAACCACCATTTACCATTGGTTTGCATCCATGTTCCTTTCGGATCACGATATTGATTGAAAGCTTTCTTCTCTTGATTGCCCTCTGCTTGGGTTTCTTTATCTTCAAAACCAATCAATTTTACTTGATCAGCTTCTTCAGCTTTTATCTTGCCTTGATTAACTAATTGAGCAATCGCTTCTTTCTCACTTGCTGATGGGGAATCAGCATAGGCTACCGTAGTATTTGCTAGGAGAACGCCTCCTGCAAGAACTAACAAACTAGAATAAAGATATTTTTTCATCATAAAAATCCTTTCTTTTCTCCTTTTTGGAGATTGATTTTTTCTGACTCCATTATATCCCTTATTTGTCCTCAGATTTCTACTGTCCCTAGAAAGACTAAATCTGTTCCTAAACGGTCACTTATACTCAATGAAAATCAAAGAGCAAACTAGGAAGCTAGCCGCAGGTTGCTCAAAACACTGTTTTGAGGTGGCAGATAGAGCTGACATGGTTTGAAGAGATTTTCGAAGAGTATTAAGCCAAATAAAAAATTCCAAAGCAAATGCCTTGGAACTCCGATTTCTATTTTCCTTGAATGATTTTAACCACATCTCCTACACTTTGGAGTTGGTCAATTTCCTCATCGCTGATTTCGATATTAAATTCATCTTCCAGTGTCAAGATAAACTCCATCAAGTCAACTGAGTCAGCATCCAAATCGTCTTTCAGACTCAAGGATTCTGTCACGACAAAGTCTTCTCCCTGTCGCTCTTGGATAATGGTTACAATACGGTCAAAAATTTCTTTTTCTGTCATCTCTTTTATTCTCCTGAAAATTCACGCGCAGTCTGGGCAACTACGTCTGTTTCTAGCATGGTACGAATCTGGCGAATCGTACTATAAACAGCCTTGGCATCGCTTGAGCCATGAGTCTTGACAACAGGTGCCTTGACACCAAACAAGACTGCTCCACCAACATCTGAGTAGTTGAGCTGTTTTTTCAAACCTCTGAGGCTGTCCTTGAGAAGGAGGGCGCCTAGTTTCGCTCGAAGACCACCACCTGTAATAGCGGTCTTGAGCAATCCCATGATTCCCACGGCTGTCCCTTCAATGGATTTGAGCACAGCGTTTCCCGTGAAACCATCTGCCACGACAACATCCGCAATGCCATTCATCAAATCACGCGCTTCCACGTTTCCGATAAAGTTCAAACTTTCATCAGCTGCTAGTAATTCATAAGTCTCCTTACGAAGGGGGTCACCCTTACTACTTTCTGTTCCGTTGTTAAGCAAGCCAACACGTGGTTGCGCAATTCCACGAACATTTTTAGCATAGAAGGAACCGAGGACAGCGTATTGATGGAGGTGCTGGGCTGTATTTTCCGCATTAGCACCGAGGTCAAGCATGTCAAAACCTCTCCCATCTACAGTCGGTAAGGTAGACATGAGTCCAGGTCGATCGATATTCTTGATACGACCCACGATGAAGAATCCAGCCGCCAACAAAGCGCCTGTATTCCCAGCCGATAGTACAGCATCTGCCTCTCCATCTTTAACAGCCTTGGCCGCCAATACCATACTGGCATTTTTCTTCTTCCGAATAGCTCTCGTAGGTTCATCGTCTGAATCAATCTTTTCATCCGTATGGATAATGCTGACGCGCTCTGTCGCTGTCAGATATTGCTTGACTTTAGCTTCATCTCCGTAAAGTTGAACTTCGATATCTGAAAAGTCAGCTAGGGCTTGATTGACACCCTCAACGATGGCCTGAGGTGCGTAATCGCCCCCCATAGCATCTACTGCGATTTTTTTCATTTCTTTTCCTCTTTTAGTAATTGTCCCCAGTCTGCTAGGGAATCAATAAATTTCTTTGATTTTAGGTGAATCCCAACGTACTCTTCGTAGAGTTGGTCCATAAATTGGCGTAACTCTTGCTTGATTTCGGGCTTGAGCGAAATGGTCTCCAAAGTCTCAAAATCAATGGCTTGAAATTGATTGAGCAGATAAGGGATATTGGGATTGAGATGGCAACGTCTCTCATCCTCATGATAATGCTCTGAACAGAGGCAGGCTCCATATTTGAAAGAAAAGTCAAAAGCCTGACCGACCCGATGGCAGAAGACACACTCATTAAAATTAAGGCTGATCCCAAATCGAGTCAAAATTTGAATTTCAAAAATATTGGTCAAAACCTGATAATCCAAGCCTGCTTCCATCAACTCCAAAGTCTTTTGCAAAAAAGCAAACAAGGGAGCATCCTGCTGATTGTCCTGCAAACTAGCATCTGCAAGAGCTGCCACATAGGTCGCATAGGCCATGACAAAGAGGTCACTATTAATCTTGGGAAAAGTCATGACCTCATGATAGTCTTCGATGTAACTGAGTCCGTCATCATTGATTCGCAAGAGAAATCGTGCCAGCACCAAGGGCTGAATAACAGGCGCCAGCTTAGACTGACCAGCGTGTTTGACAAAAAACATGCGTTTGCCAACCTGCTCTGTAAAAATTTTGACGAGCTTGTCATCCTCACGAAAATTGCGATTATAGAGCACCAAGCCTTGACTCGTGATAGACTGAATCATGCTTCTCTCATATACTCCTCAAGTCGTTTCATGGCTTCTTTGATAGTCTCCATGCTGGCTGCATAAGACAGGCGAACATAACCTTCTCCATAACACCCAAAGGCAGCACCAGGGATAAAGGCAACAGCCTTCTTCTGAGCAAAATCCTTTAGAAAGGCAAAGGAGTCTTGGTTGTAACCAGCTGGAATCTTAGCAAAGATATAGAAGGCACCGTCTGGTTTGATAATCTCAAAACCAAGAGCAGTCATTTTCTCGATAATATAATCACGACGCTGGATATATTCCTTCTTCATAGGCTCCGCATCGTTTTTACCAGCCGTCAAGGCCTCCACCGCAGCGTGTTGCGCCATGGTATTTGCGGCAGTCACCAAGTACTGGTGACTCTTGATTAACTGAGCTGTGAAGGCCGCAGGAGCGAAAATTAGTCCCAAACGCCAACCGGTCATAGCATGCGATTTAGATAGACCATTGATAATGATAGCCTGGTCTCTCAACATAGTTCCTAGAGATACATGGGCTTCGCCTGTATAGGTCAATTCTGAGTAAACCTCATCACAGACAACGAAAATTTCGTACTTGCGTAAAACGTCTGCCAAGGCCTCCAACTGCTCCCGACTATAGGTAATTCCTGTCGGATTAGCTGGATAGTTGAGAATAACCGCCTTGAGCTTGTCTCCCTGCTCCAAAATGGCCTTTTCCAACATCTCAGGAGTCAAGACAAAACCATTTTCAGTTGTGTCAATCTCGACAATCTCTGCCCCAACTAGATTGACAATCGGTTCATAACCTGGATAGGCAGGAGCTGGCAAGAGCACCTTGTCTCCCTCTTCCAAAATAGCTGTCAAAGTCGCAGATAAAGCCTCTGTCGCCCCAATTGTAACCAAGATTTCATTCTCAGGAGCATAGTCCAGTTGGTACTTTTCCTTAACAAAGTCACTGGCCGCCTGACGTAGAGTCAGCAGACCACTCATCCCTGTATAGTAGGATTGGTTCTGATCAATCGCTCGCTTGGCCGCCTCCTTGACATGATTTGGCGTTGTAAAATCAGGTTCCCCCAAGGTCAAACGCAAGACCCCAGGAATCTCCGAAATAACCTGGTCAAACTGACGAATCAACGAAACTTGAATTTTATCTAACTGTTTATTAAAGCGCTTAGTTAAGTCCATAGATACCTCCTACTTTCGAAACGTATCTCTATTATACTACAAAAGCCCCCCGACCGCAAAAATACATTAGAGAATAGCTTTCCACTTTCTATTTTACTTTTCCTGTTTATAGGTCTATAATGGTAATAGATTTTATTTGGAGGTTTTTATGTCATTTCTATCAAAAAATGGAGCAGGTATCTTGGCCTGCCTTCTCATTTCTATCGTATCTTGGTACTTAGGAGGGTTCTTCCCTGTTATTGGCGCGCCTGTCTTTGCAATTTTTATGGGCATGCTTCTCCATCCCTTTCTCTCGTCCTATAAACAACTGGATGCTGGGTTGACCTTTAGTTCTAAAAAATTGCTCCAGTATGCCGTTGTCTTGCTTGGTTTTGGTCTCAATATCTCGCAAGTCTTCGCAGTTGGCCAATCTTCGCTCCCTGTCATCCTATCCACCATTTCAATAGCTCTGATTATTGCCTACTTCTTCCAGCGCTTCTTTTCCCTGGATACAAAACTGGCTACCTTGGTTGGAGTAGGTTCTTCAATCTGTGGTGGTTCTGCCATTGCTGCGA
This sequence comes from Streptococcus sp. 477, assembly GCF_013277295.1. NCBI lineage: Bacteria > Bacillati > Bacillota > Bacilli > Lactobacillales > Streptococcaceae > Streptococcus > Streptococcus sp. 477. Next base: position 18,105 of record NZ_VMMQ01000011.1, on the reverse strand, counting down.
CAGCGCCCGTTATTGATGCTAAGGAAAAGGAAGTAGCCCAATCCATTTCCGTTATCTTTTTCTTCAATGTCTTGGCTGCGCTCATCTTTCCAACCCTCGGCACCTGGCTTCATCTATCCAATGAAGGCTTCGCCCTCTTTGCAGGGACTGCGGTCAACGACACTTCCTCTGTAACGGCTGCCGCCAGCGCTTGGGACAGTCTTTACCAAAGCAATACCCTCGAGTCTGCAACCATTGTTAAACTCACACGTACTTTGGCCATTATCCCTATCACGCTCTTTCTATCCTACTGGCAAAGTCGTGAACAAAAAAATAAGCAAGGATTACAACTGAAAAAAGTCTTCCCACTTTTTATCCTTTACTTTATCCTTGCCTCTCTCCTCACTACACTACTCACCTCTCTAGGTGTATCCAGTAGTTTCTTTACCCCTCTCAAAGAACTCTCTAAATTCCTTATTGTCATGGCCATGAGTGCTATCGGGCTCAAAACCAATCTGGTAGCTATGGTCAAATCCAGCGGAAAATCCATTGTTCTCGGAGCCATCTGCTGGATTGCCATCATCCTCACCACTCTTGGTATGCAGACCCTTATCGGCATTTTCTAATACTCTTCGAAAATCTCTTCAAACCACGCCAACGTCGCCTTGCCGTATNNAAAACTGTGTTTTGAGCAGCCTGCGGCTAGTTTCCTCTTTGATTTTCATTGAGTATAACACAAAAGGTAGCCCATCAGCTACCTTTTTCTTATGCTTCCTTAATCAAGCGAGTATGTTCTCTCTTGATGCAGCGATTCATCACAATGTCATCGCATCCACCAGCACGCAAAATCTCTTCCGCTTCTAGACTTTCAAGTCCTAGCTGTGCCCAAAAAATCTTAGCATCAGCCTTGAGAAAATCACGCGCCACATCTGGCAAAAATTCACTGCGACGGTAAACATTGACAATATCTACAGGAAAAGGAATCTCAGCGAGACTAGCATAAGCCTTTTCACCCAAGATTTCGCCACCTGCCGCCTTGGGATTGACTGGGATAATTTTATAACCCCGAGCCTGCATTTCCTTAGTCACTCGATTGCTGGTTGTTTCCTCACGGTCTGACAAACCCACAACAGCAAGGGTTTTACTCGTTGCGAGATACTGACGAATCACGCCATCACTTGGATTGATAAATTCTTGACTCATAGAAATCCTCCTTTTTCATCAGTATAGCACATTTTGAAAAGGCTTGCATAATTCTACTACAAAAAAGGAGGACTAGCTCCCTTTTTATTTAGCCTCGTACCAGGTTGCCCCTTCATTTTCATCTGCGATGAGGGGAACACTGAGTTGAATGGCTTCTTCCATGGTTTGTTTGACCAATTTTTTCATCTCTGTCAATTCAGATTTAGGAACTTCAAGGACGATTTCATCGTGCACTTGTAACAGCATCTTAGTCTGATAACCACCCTCAACTAGAGCTTTATCCAGCTGAATCATAGCAATCTTGAGAATATCTGCCGCCGAACCCTGAATAGGAGAGTTGATAGCAGTCCGCTCTGCAAAACCACGAATATTAAAGTTGCGCGAATTGATATCTGGCAACTCACGACGACGCTTGAAAAGTGTCTCCACATAGCCCTTATCACGCGCCTCACGCACCACTTCATCCATGTAATTTTTAATACCTGGGAAGCGTTCAAAGTAGGTATCAATATAGGCTTTGGCTTCCTTACGGCTAATGCCTAAATTATTAGACAAACCAAAATCTGAAATCCCGTAAACCACTCCAAAGTTGACAGCCTTGGCATTGCGACGGTCGTTTGCAGTCACATCCTCAGGACGCTCAATGCCAAAGACCCGCATGGCTGTCGAAGTATGGATATCTGCCCCCTCTTGGAAGGCCTTAATCAAGTGCTCATCCTTAGAAATATGTGCCAAAACGCGCAATTCAATCTGTGAATAGTCCGAACTGAGAAGGACACTATTCTCCCACTCAGGCACAAAAGCCTTACGAATGAGACGGCCCTGCTCCAAACGCACAGGAATATTTTGCAAGTTTGGATCCACACTAGATAAACGCCCAGTCTGGGTCAAATCCTGCACATAACGCGTATGAATCTTGCCATCAGCCAAAATCCAGTCTTGCAAGCCAATCACATAAGTCGATTGAATCTTAGCAATCTGACGGTAGTCAAGAATTTTCTTAACAATCGGAGCAATAGGAGCCAGGCGCTCCAAGACATCCACTGCTGTCGAATAACCTGTCTTGGTTTTCTTGGTGTATTCTAAAGGAAGTCCCAATTTTTCAAAGAGAAGGACACCCAACTGCTTAGGCGAGTTGATATTAAACTCCTCACCAGCCAGTTCATAAATCTCCTGAGTCAGTTTTTCAATGACAAGCTCATTTTCAGCCTGCATTTCAAGCAAGGTTTCTTTTTTAACCTTAATCCCAGCAATTTCCATCTTAGCAAGGACAAAAGCCAGAGGTTGCTCCATATCATAAAGAAGCTCTAATTGCCCATTTTCGCTAAGTTTTTCAAGTAAAACAGGCTCAGTCTCAACCAAAACTGCAAGCTTACGAGCTAAGTGTTCCAAGAATTTCTCGCGTTTAGGAATGGCCTTCTTGACACCCTTACCATAGAAGGTTTCATCATCAACCAAATAAGTCTGACCATAAAGACTAGCGATGGTCGCAATTTCATTGTCCTCCACAGTCGAAAGGAGGTATTTAGCCAAACGGCTGTCAAAAGCAGGCGCCTGCAAATCCACACCCAAACGATGCAAGAGAACTTTAGCTTTCTTAAAGTCATAAACTCTCAGAGGTGTTTTTTCTAAAAAGTCCTTAAAAATCAGCTCTTGCAACAGCTCAAGCTTGTCTGTGGCATAGAGCTTATCTCCACAAGACCAAGCAAAACCAACCAAATCATCCGTATGGTAATTCTCACCAAAAAGCTCAAAATGGAAGATAGACTCTTCACTCAGCATATCTTGACTGATTTGGTCAACAATAGTAAAATCCAAACTCTCAGTCACATCAGCTGACGACACATTTAAAGCTTGCTTGAGCTGTTTGAAGCCCATCTCATCGTAGAATTTCCCAAGATTTTCCACATCTGAACCACTATAGACCAAGTCCTCCAAACCAATCTCAATCGGTGCCTTGGTATCAATGGTCGCCAGTGTTTTAGACAAAAAAGCCTGTTCCTTATCATTGATGAGATTGTCCTTCATCTTAGAAGCCTTCATCCCATCAATATTTTCATAAATTCCCTCAAGCGAACCATGCTCCAGCAAGAGCTTGATACCCGTCTTTTCACCGATTTTGGTCACCCCAGGGATATTATCCGACTTATCTCCCATAAGCGCCTTGAGATCGATAAACTGCGTCGGTGTAATGCCCATCTTTTCCATGAGATAATCTGGCGTAAAGGCCTCAAACTCAGCCACACCTTTCTTGGAAATCTCAACCACCGTATGCTCATCCGTCAGCTGAATCAAGTCCTTGTCCCCACTGACAATGGTAATATCAAAACCATCCTGCTCTGCTAGCTTATCCAGTGTCCCAATGATGTCATCCGCCTCATACTGAGCCAACTCATAGTGACGAATCCCCATATGATCCAGCAACTCACGAATAAAGGGAAATTGCTCACGAAACTCATCCGGAGTCTTAGCCCGACCACCCTTATAGTCCGCATACATCTCTGTCCGGAAGGTCGTCTTCCCCGCATCAAAAGCCACCAAAATATGACTAGGCTCAACCCGCTCCAACAAATGGCTCAACATCAACTGAAAGCCATAAATCGCATTGGTATGCAAACCAGCCGCATTCTTAAAACGGTCCAACTGCTGATAGAGCGCAAAAAACGCCCGAAAGGCAACAGAAGACCCATCAATCAATAATAATTTTTTCTTATCCATACACCCATTATAAAGGAAAGAATCAAAAAATACCATTGGGAAGAGCTAGAGCAAGTATTTTTCAAACTTTTTCCCGAATAAATAGATAGAAGCATTGAAACTAGTAAACTTAGATTTAAAAATGTGCTATAATGAAAGACAAACTATAAGAAAAGTCAATAGTTTATCTAAAATATTTCTTATTTCAATTTGATGATTTAGCGATGATTTTAGAGTATGGCAAAAATCCCTTGAAAAAGTCCATTTTTTTCAAAGGTAATCTTGTGTTAATTTCAGAAATTACATCACTTTTTGTTCGTCAAATGGTAGCTCTTTTTTAGGAGATAAAACATGGTTCGGATAAGTTTTTTTGCAAGGTGGATGATGGCTACATTGTAATGTTTTCCTTGTTCTAACTTAGTCTTAAACTAGGCCTTAAAAAAGCGATTGCATGCTTTGCCAGCTGATGAACGACTACAGAAACGTCAAGAAGAGCTCCACCCCCTAATGGAAGATTTCTTTGCTTGGTATCGATGTCAGTCAGTTTTAGCAGGTTCAAAACTAGGAAGGGCTATTGAATACAGCCTCAAGTATGAAGAAACCTTTAAGACCATTTTGAAAGACGGACGTCTGATCCTTTCCAATAATCTAGCTGAACGCGCCATTAAATCATTGGTTATGGGACGGAGTAAAAGAGTCCAGTGGACTCTTTTAGCCTAAGCTAAATTTTAAAAAGCGAGGGTGGTTGTTTTCTCAAAGTTTTGAAGGAGCTAAAGCAAGAGCTATTATTATGAGTTTGTTGGAAACAGCTAAACGTCATCAACTAAATAGTGAAAAATATCTATCCTATCTTCTAGAATGTCTTCCAAACGAGGAAACTCTCGTAAACAAAGAGGTTTTAGAGGCTTATTTACCATGGAATAAAGTTGTACAAAAAAGTGCAAATAAGAAATCTCCAGATTAGGAACTATCCGTGAGTTCTCTAGGCTGGAGATTTTTCAATATACTTCGTTATTAGGCGGTTACGACTGAAATATCGTCTTGTTCACTTTTTATTTTCTTCTAACCAATAGACGGAGTTGCAAGGAAAATGCCAAAAACTCTACCCCTATAGCTAACAAAGAGCAAAAAAACTAGGAGAGAACTCTCCTAGTTTTAAATTATCTTGGATTATTTAACCCACTCACCGTTGTGGTTTACTTTGTAACCATCTACAGTTGTATTAACTGCAAGAGCTCCTGACGCGTATGAGTAGTACCATTTACCACCAACTTGATACCAACCAGTTGCCATTGCACCTGATGATTTCAAGTAGTACCAAGTACCGTTATCTTTAACCCAACCAGTTGCCATTGAACCGTTGTCGTTTAGGTAGTACCAAGTACCATTGTCTTTAACCCAACCAGTTGTCATCCAACCAGCTTGGTCGAAATAGTACCAAGTGCCATTGATTTTTTCCCAACCATTAGTTGTGTAAGAACCATCAGCGTGTTTGTACCACCAGCGAGAACCTGATTTAATCCATTCAGCTTTTTGAGCAGGTGTTTCAGCAGAAGCTACTAATTGAGGAGTTTTCAAAAGGGTTGCTTTACCATTTTGTACTCGAACTGTTAATTTATATGTTCCACGTTTAGTTTTAACTTCAACAGTACTATTAGCTGATTTTTCATACTTAATCTCAACTGCTTTACCATCAAGTTTCAGTTCATTACCTTCTTTATCATAAACCTTAACATATCTATCGGTAACAACTCTTTGTTTATTAGATTGTTGAGATTGTTGAGATGCAAGGTGAGACTTAATATCATCAATAGTCAAATCACCATTTTCAGTAGTATTAACTTTACCACTTGCTTCTTCTCCACGTTTAGCTGCTGCTTCTGCTGCTTCTGCTGCTTCTTTAAAGAGTTTAGAAACTTCTGCACTTGGTTCTGTTCTCTCATCAGCTGCAGGTTTAGCATTTGGCAATGTTTGAACATTAGCCTCACTAAAAGTTGCTGTATCAGCTGAAACAGCTTGTACAGCACCAAATGCTGCAAGAGCGACTGCGCTTGTCAATAAAACTTTTTTCATCGTTTTATCTCCTTTGTTTTTCTTTAAAATATTTTTTCGTAAGACTACCTTACTACCATAGATTATATAAATATTTGCAGGATTTGTCAAGAGTTTTCTTCGAGTTTTTAAACTTTTTACCTATTTTTTCAAAAAAGCCAAATTTCAAGTTCAAGTTAGCCATCAAGAAGTCTTCTCTGGGTGATTTGTAGTTCAAGCATTTTTAGGATAGTTATTAATCCAATTTTAGATGAATGCGACTTCTTTGGGAGTCGTTTTCTTAGTTCCCTTAGGTAACCATCTCCGAATGAGCCTGTTGTGATTCTCATCAGTTCCCCTTTCCCAAGAGGCATAGGGGTGCGCATAATAGATATGTTCCTCAGAAAATACATCAGACAAGCGGTTAAATTCTGTACCATTATCTGCCGTGATGGACAGAATCTTGTCTTGTTTTAAGATGAGTTTTAAAGCCTGATTGACCGATTCAGCGCTTTTATTATGCCATATGGCATTGTCCATAACGAGTAAAAGATAATCATCTGAATAAGCTTGTGAAAGCTCTTCTAAAAAGGCGTTCATCCACTCAGTATGACATCCACCAGCGATTAAGAAAAATGATTCGCCTGTATGGGCATCAACAGCTCCATAACAATAGCAAAATTCTCGTATATAGTGACTATGGACATGTGGACCTACTCCTATTGGAGCCCAACAAGATCCTAGTTTACTGATTCTACCGAAACCAGCCTCATCTTGGTACATCAAGCGAACCTTACGAAAACGTCTACTGGTTTTAAAGCGCTTTCTTTTCTTCTTGAATTGAGATTTTATTTTTAGACGCGACAATGGTTTGAGCGTCTGCTTTCTTAGGATGTTCTGGACGTGGCATAATATTTCGCCAACCATGGCGCTTCAACAGTTGATAGAAGGTATCACGTGTGTAGGAAGGACCTAACTCCTTTTTATAAGCCTGAAATAAGGCATCAATTGTAACAAATTCTCCTGCCTCTGCAGCCTTCAAATGACGGGCAAGAAAGGCTTTCTCTTCCTCAATTGTCATATATGCATGGTTACGACAACCACGTGTTTCTTGAAGGAGAGAGTCGAGTCCGAACTCCTCATATTTTTTTACAGTTGGCCAAATCGTTGTTTGATTACAGTCTAAAAGCTCTATAATCTCTTTATAAGATTTACCCATCAGACGAAATAGAACGATTTGAAGGCGTTTATGATATTTAGCTGTACGAGAGTCTTTTAAAAGTGTTTTGATTGTTTGGATTTCTTCTTTAGTTGATTTCATATTACTATTATATAATGCTTTTTGATTTTAGTCTAGTATTAATCCCAATTTTCCATGATGAATCCAATAGTAAATGGTTGAAATTCCCACGTTAACCCCTTTAGCCATAACCATCATTTCAGGAGAAAACTTTTGATTATGATAATGGAGAATCTTTTCCTTTAGTTCTTTGGTTAAGCTTGATTTCTTGACCGAGCGCCTGCGATTGTTTTCATAAGACTGTTGAGCATAGTCGGTAGAATAAACCTCTTTGAAGCGCCCTTTTCCAAGACATTGTCAGACTGTCCCACGCTTGATTTCAGTGTGGATAGTTTGAGGAGCTTTTCCAAGCAAAGAGGCAATTTCTCTATTTGATTTTCCTTCTTTTGTTTGGCTTTTGTAGTATAATTGTCTTGCATCTCTGTGCCTTTCTTGTGTTTGTGGTTGAACAACAAGTATAACACAGAGGTGTTTTCTTATGCCTAGAAGAGCTTTCATTTTTTTCAAAAAAGGTTGAAAAAACACCTTTGTGAGATAAAATACCCTTCAAATACCGTATCTCCCAAGTGAAAATCTCACAAATTTCTTAAACTTTGAGTCAAACTTCACATATCTAATCCATATCGATAGTTGGACAGAACTCACTTCTATGGTATTATCCTATCCCCCTTCCAAATGTCAAGCAAAAATGACAAGTATTTTAGAAATAACTCGCCATTTCATTAACTTTCTACTATATTAAAAAAATGTGACCTCATAGCAAGGACTCAAACTCAGCGACGCTCATACCCAGCTGATGGCTGGCAACCTCGGAAGTCAGAAGTCCTTGGCGAACCATATCCAGAAAGGCAAAAAGTTTCCCACGTTCCAAGCCTTCTTCTCGCCCTTGTTCAATCCCTTCAGCTCGTCCACGTTCAAGACCACGCTCCAGTCCCTGTTCAAGCCCCTCTGCACGACCACGCTCTAAGTCTTTTTCCTCCGCTTGTTCCAATGCATAGTCATGAGCGAGTAAGGCTTGTTCTTCACGCATACGTAGTTGACTAAACATTTTCCTGTCCTCCTCGGACCAGCTCTTGTAATCTAGCAGTTGGTCTGCTTGGCTGATGGCTCGCTCGGGGCGCTGGGTAAAGGGTTTATTCCCGAAAAACTCCAACCATGGCTTGCGAACGCTATCCTTGCTGGTTTCTCTGTATTTTTATACCATCTTGACTAGATGGTTTTCCTGTCCATTGTTTGTGATGGTTAAGACTTCACCTGTCGTTCCCTCTCGCATACTAAAGCTATGAAAAGCTTAATCATCCTGAAAGTAATTACTATCCACAATAGCTATTGCGTATACTGATGCGATGTGTTTATAACTTTGGTGAGCGTTTCCTTCTTATTGGCGAATTTTTTCTAGATTTTGATTGACCTGACTGCACAAGTAAGCCCACAGGAGATTGATGAAAAAATTCTGATGATGAACTTGAATTTCAATGATTACTTGGGTTCCATTATCCAACTCCACCAAGACATCAATACTGGTATAGAAATCTTGTGCTTAATAGGGCAGAGAAGGCAAGACGTGAATGTTACTTCCTTCCAAAATGGTCACATTTTTTGCTGGTAAATCCAGCATATCGCGAATAAATTGACAAGTGATTTCTGGATTGCTGAAAATTTTCTTAGCGTCCAAATCATTGGTTGAGCTAATGCCCGGATGTCTTAGAATCATTCTTTCTCTCCTTTCATTATAGCACATTTTTAAATCTAGGTTTGCTAGATTCACTGCTTCTATCTATAGTAAAATGAACTAAAAACAATACACAATGTTGTATAATCTTCTTATGGCATATTCAATAGATTTTCGTAAAAAAGTTCTCGGCTATTGTGAGCGAACAGGTAGTATAACAAAAGCATCACAGGTTTTCCAAATCTCACGTAATACCATTTATGGCTGGTTAAGGCTAAAAGAGGGAACAGAAGAGCTAAACCATCAAGTAAAAGGAACAAAACCAAGAAAAGTTGATAGAGATAGACTTAAAAACTATCTTACTGACAATCCAGACGCTTATTTGACTGAAATAGCTTCTGAATTTGGCTGTCATCCAACTACTATCCACTATGCGCTCAAATTTATGGGGTACACTCGAAAAAAAGAACCACACCTACTATGAACAAGACCCAGAAAAGTATCCTTATTTCTTAAGAATTTTAATAGTTTAAAGCACTTAGCACCTGTTTATATTGATGAAACAGGATTCGATACTTACTTTTATCGAGAATATGGTTGCTCATCAAAAGGTCAGTTAATAGGAGGTAAAGTCTCTGGAAGAAGATATCAGGGGATTTCTTTGGTTGCAGGGCTAACAAATGGTGAGTTAATCGCTCCAATAACTTACCAAGAAACAATGACGAGCGACTTTTTTGAAGCTTGGTTTCAGAAATTTCTCTTACCGACATTAAATACACCCTCAGTTATTATTATGGATAATGCAAGATTCCAATAGAATAGCTAGAATAGAATTCTTGTGTGAAGAGTTTGGGCATAAACTTTTACCCCTTCCTCCCTACTCACCTGAGTACAATCCTATTGAGAAGACATGGGCTCATCTCAAAAAGCATCTCAAAAAGGTATTACCAAGTTGCAATACCTTTTACGAGGCTCTTTTGTCTTGTTCTTGTTTCAATTGACTATATTTATTCGGAAAAAAGACGAAAAAACCTGAGAACCATCTCAGGCTTGGTCATTAAATTTTTTTCTCAATACCGAAAAGTGGAGAAAGTGGTCGTTTTTCATGAATACGTACGATAGCATCCCCTAGGAGATGAGCGATTGAAATCTGCTCAATCTTATCAATCAAACGCTCTTCTGGAAGATAGATGGTATCCAAAACAACCAATTTCTTAATAGCTGATTTTTGGATATTGTCCGTAGCAGGACCAGAAAGAACTGGGTGCGTACAGCTTGCATAGACTTCAACAGCACCAGCTTCCGCAAGAGCATCTGCCGCATGACAAATCGTTCCAGCGGTATCAATCATATCATCAATCAAGATACAAGTCTTGCCTTCAACCTTACCGATGATGTTCATAACTTCACTAGTATTCATCTTATCAACGCTACGACGTTTATCAATAATAGCGATAGATGTTTTCAAAAATTCTGCCAACTTACGAGCACGAGTCACCCCTCCATGGTCCGGGCTGACAACCACATAGTCAGAACCAACCATACCACGACGCTCAAAATAATCTGCAATCAGAGGAGCACCCATCAAATGATCCACAGGAATATCAAAGAATCCTTGAATTTGCGCAACATGCAAGTCGATGGTCAATAAACGATCCACTCCAGCTACTTCAAGCATATTTGCGACAAGTTTTGAAGTGATTGGCTCACGCGCTCTCGCCTTTCTATCCTGACGTGCATACCCATAGTAAGGCATGACAACATTGACAGATTCTGCACTCGCACGCTTCAAAGCATCTACCATAATCAAAATTTCAAGCAGATTGTCATTTACAGGCGAACTAGTTGATTGTAGGATAAAGACGTGTTTCCCACGGATTGATTCTTCAATGTTGACCTGAATCTCTCCATCTGAAAATTGGCGAACACTTGATTTCCCCAACTCTATCCCAATCTCCTGCGCCACACGTTCTGCCAATTCTTTATTAGAAGAAAGGGCAAACAGCTTTAAATCAGAAAAAGACATGATTTCCTCCGGTATATATGTATCGCTTGTGCTTTTCACAAGATTTTCCATCTACCATTGTAGCGCTTTTTGCACTATTTTTCAATCAAAAATAAAAGAAGGGCACCATATTTGTACCCTTGCATCATTCTTTTGAAAAATATTCTAGGTCATCAACTCATTGTGTTTCTCAACAAAGCAATAAGCATGATAAAAACCATAGAGAGCAATAGCCGTAACCACTGGAATCGCTAAAGGCAACTCTGTTTCCAACTCCACAAAAGGAGAGTTAAACAAGAAGTGAGTTCCCAAGGCTAAACCTAGAAAAATAAGGCCCTGTTTCTTGCCAACCTTCTGTCCTTTATAGGCTCTGTAAAGCAAGTAAACACCTACTACAGCTAGACCTGAAAAAGTCCAGTGAGAGGCAATTCCTGAGATGATACGCTCTAAAATTCGCGAAATAGTAAAGTCAAAGCCCTCTGGCAAATCCGTACGAATATAGCCAATATCCTCAATCATTTGGAATCCCAAACCAGAAGCAATCCCTAGTAAAAACAAAGATTTTAATTTTCGTACAGGAACCAGAGCCAAAACAAAAACAAGTGTCAATAATTTCAAGGGTTCTTCTACCAAAGGAGCCACAATAGCACTTTCAAAGGCATTTAAAAATGGACTATCTGGGAAAAGCATACCCAGCAAATCATGGATATAGGTATTCGCAAAGCTAGATAACCAGCCTGAAAGGAACATCCCACCCAATAAAGACAAAATCAAGGCCTTCTTTGGGAATTCCCATTTTTTCCCAATACGGAAGAGAAAATAAAGAGCCGGAATCATGTAAAAGAGAGCTAGAAAGATAGAAACTCCCATTAGTCCATATTCCGCACCTGACCTCGAACCGTCCGTATAGTAGATGGTTTCATATTGTAAACCAATACATAGCAATAAGATAAAAATAAATAAAATACTGTTTTTCTTCATAAACTTTCTTTCTAAATGAAGTATTTATAATTCTACGACTGTCATACTTCCTGTATCAACATTGTAAATGGCACCAAAGATAGTGACATCGTCTGGTATTAGGGGAGACTCGATAAGCAGTTGCATATCCTCGCGTACACTCTCTTCTATATCTTGGAAGGGCAAGAAGTCCTGGTCTGACACATCTACACCTAATTCCTCTTTTAAATACTCCTGAAAAGGTTCATTTTCAAAGGTCTGAGCACCACAGTCTGTATGGTGCAATACCACAATCTCTCTTGTCCCCATTTGTTGCTGGGAAATAACTAGCGAACGAATCATGTCTTCAGTCACTCGACCACCTGCATTCCGCAAGATATGAGCATCCCCAAGTGCCAAACCTAGAGCTTGCGCAACGTGCAAACGAGAGTCCATACAGGTCACAATGGCTACTCTAGTTTTGGGTTTAAGTGGCAGATTTAACTGCCCATGTAAGGCAACATAAGCCTGATTGGCTTGCATAAACTGTTCAAAATACGACACGATTCCCTCCTTGAAAATTTGATAGTCAAATATTTCTCCTATCTTATCATTTTTAAAAGGATTTGTCACGGATTATGCAAAGACCTTTTTCAAAACTTCCTGAATCGTTGTCACTCCAATGACCTGAATTTCCTTGGGTGGAGTGATTCCTGTCAAGGAATTTTTGGGTACATAAATCTTAGTAAAGCCCAGTTTAGCAGCTTCATTGATACGTTGTTCGATACGATTCACGCGCCGAATTTCTCCAGTCAAACCTAATTCTCCGACAAAACATTCCTGAGGATTAGTTGGCTTGTCTTTATAACTCGAAGCAATGGCAACTGCAACGGCCAAGTCAATGGCAGGTTCATCCAATTTGACACCGCCAGCAGATTTGAGATAGGCATCCTGATTTTGCAAGAGAAGACCTGCTCGTTTTTCCAAAACAGCCATAATCAAGCTAGCACGATTAAAATCAAGTCCTGTCGTCGTACGCTTAGCATTTCCAAACATGGTCGGTGTTACCAAAGCCTGAACCTCCGCCAAAATCGGACGCGTCCCTTCCATGGTCACAACGATTGACGAGCCAGTCGCCCCATCCAAACGCTCTTCTAGGAAAACTTGACTCGGATTGAGGACCTCAACCAAACCGCCCGACTGCATCTCAAAAATCCCAATTTCATTGGTAGAACCAAAACGGTTTTTGACCGCTCTCAAAATACGGAAGGTATGGTGGCGTTCCCCTTCAAAGTAAAGTACCGTATCTACCATGTGCTCCAACATACGAGGACCAGCCAAGGTTCCTTCCTTGGTCATATGACCTACGATAAAGATAGCAATGTTATTGGTCTTGGCCAGTTGCATGAGCTCAGCCGTCACCTCACGCACCTGAGAAACAGACCCCTGCACCCCTGAAATCTCAGGAGACATAATGGTCTGGATAGAGTCAATAATGAGGAAGTCTGGCTGGATGCGCTCCACCTCTGCTCGAACACTCTGCATATTGGTCTCTGCATAGAGATAAAACTCACTATCAATATCACCCAAGCGCTCTGCTCGTAGCTTAATCTGCTGGGCAGACTCCTCCCCACTGACGTAGAGAACAGTCCCCACTTGAGACAACTGGGTTGAGACTTGTAGGAGAAGGGTTGATTTCCCAATTCCAGGATCCCCACCTATGAGGACGAGACTTCCTGGTACCACCCCACCTCCAAGTACACGGTTGAATTCCTCCATCTCTGTCTTGGTTCGATTAACATTGATAGAAGTCACCTCAGCTAGTTTCATGGGCTTGGTTTTCTCACCTGTCAAGGACACACGCGCATTCTTGACCTCGGCAACCTCAACCTCTTCTACAAAAGAAGACCAAGACCCACAGTTAGGACAACGTCCCAAATATTTAGGGGAATTATACCCACAATTTTGACATACAAATGTCGCTTTTTTCTTTGCGATGATAAACCTCTTTCTATATCTCTAACTCACACTCAATCACTTGGCAAAAATCAATCTTCTCATTTGGCACAAACTGGCGCATGAGCATGTTGTGAGTTACCACTATCACGGTCTGGTAATCTCGATACTTAGACATACATTCTAGAAAACGAGACTTTATCTCCGTAGCTGTCTCATATTGAATAGGACTATTAGGAAGTAACTCCCCATTATTTTCTAGAAACATAGTACGAGCTTTTTCAAAATTATCTGTTCCACTTTCATAGACCTGCCATTCATGTAATAAAGGCTCTACTCTTAAAGGAAGACCCGTAGCACAAACCACATAAGAAGCCGTTTCTAAAGCTCTTGTGACTGCAGAAGATATGATTATTTCAGCTGAAGGGAGTGAAAAATTGGTGCTCAGTTCCTGAGCTTGCTGCCGTCCCATCTCAGACAAGGGTGCCAAATCTATCCCAAATCCTATATAAGAACGCTCCTCTAACTCACGGTAATCTGGCTCCCCATGACGTACAAAGATAATCTTCATTCTAGTGCCCTGTCGATCCAAATCCACCAGTTCGAACGCCACCAGCTGCATCTCCATCTGCAATTAAGAAAGTAGCAAAAACAGCCTGGACAACATGTTCTCCAACTTCAAGAACAACCTCTTGGTCTGTGATATTCTTCATCTGTGCAAAAATATGCCCTTCATTCCCAGGATTTCCATAATAGTCCCCATCAATGACCCCAACTGAGTTAATCAAGACCAAGCCCTTCTTACGAGGATTTGAAGAGCGATCATAAAGGTAAAGAACCTCAGTCGGCTGCATATAAGCCTTAACCCCTGTCGGAACCAAGACAATCTCTCCTGGAGCTATAACTGTACGCACAGCAACCTTTAAGTCATAACCAGCCGCATGCGCTGTCTCACGCTTGGGCAATAAATTTTCATCTGTAAAACTAGAAACCAATTCAAAACCACGAATTTTCATCATCTTCTCTTTTCTATTATCATTTATTCTAGATTATTCTATCTTATTTATTCGGAAAAAGCACGAAAAAAAGAGCACACAATTCAAATCGCTTAGGACTGCTGGATTCCTCCCCTGACCCGCTTCACGCAGAACTGTTGCTCCACTATTTATTATATCACATTCCTATTCATTTTAAAAGCAAAATTATTTTTTCCGTCTATTTCTAAAAAAGTCCTGCATGATAGCTGCGCAGTCATCTTCCAAAATTCCTATTTCAACCTCTACACGATGGTTAAGACGCTCATCTGTCAAGATATCGTACAAACTTCCAGCAGCGCCAAATTTCTGGTTTTTAGCCCCATAGACCACGTTTGGAATACGGGCAAGCCCAATCGCCCCACTACACATGACACACGGCTCAATGGTCACAAAAAGTGTGCAGTCCAGCAAGCGCCAGCTCTCCTCACTCAAGTTCGCATCCTCTATGGCCATAATCTCCGCATGCATAACCGCTCGCTGCAGTTCCTCACGCGCATTATGCCCACGGCCAATGATTTCTCCGTCCTTGACAATCACACAACCAATTGGAATTTCATCGTGTTCAAGAGCAATCTCAGACTCTCTCAAAGCTTCCCTCATAAAGACTTCTTTTTCTTCAACTGTATAATTCATCAATTTCCCTTTTACTACTTATCGATTTTATTATTATATCATGAATCCCAAGACAAAAAAAGCCACCAAATGCGGTGACTTTATAGGGAGATTATTATGAAAAAGAAAAGTTTAGGATATTCGTTACAACAAGTTAGGAGGTCTTCTTGTAACTGTCTATAGTATACCCGACCTATCTTAAACAAATCTTAAAAATCTCTTAGGACCAAACACTTTCTAAAATATTTGTTTGTTCACGACCAGGACCCACTGAGAAAGTAGAAATACGAACGCCAACCAATTCACTCACACGACGAACATAGTTACGCGCATTCTCAGGAAGATCCTCCAAATTACGAACTCCAGTAATATCTTCTGACCAACCTGGCAACTCTTCATAGATAGGTTTGCAACGCTTCAATTGCTCAAGACTAGCTGGATAGTAGTCAATACGTTGACCATCAAGATCATAGGCCACACAGATTTTCACAGTATCTAAACCACTCAAAACATCGATAGAGTTCAATGAAAGATTAGTAATACCAGAAACACGACGACTATGGCGCATCACAACTGAGTCAAACCATCCCACACGACGTGGACGACCAGTTGTTGTACCATATTCATGACCTACTTCACGGATACGTTCTCCCACTTCATCAAACAACTCAGTTGGGAAAGGACCGTCTCCTACACGACTCGTATAGGCTTTACATACACCTACAACCTTGTCAATCTTACTTGGACCAACACCAGAACCAATTGTCACACCACCAGCCACAGGGTTTGAAGAAGTAACAAATGGATAGGTCCCTTGGTCAATATCTAGCATAACACCTTGTGCACCTTCAAAAAGCACACGTTTACCATTATCAAGCGCATCATTCAAAATGACGGACGTGTCTGTCACATATTTCTTGATTTGTTGACCATATTCGTAATATTCTTCAAAAATATCATCGAAGACGATAGCTTTACTATCATACAATTTTTCAAAAAGACGATTCTTTTCAGCAAGGTTACGTTCTAAACGCTCACGGAAAATGTCTTTATCCAAAAGATCGGCGATACGAATTCCCACACGAGCAGCCTTGTCCATATAAGCTGGACCAATTCCCTTGATTGTAGTCCCAATCTTATTGTCGCCCTTAGCTTCTTCTTGCAAACGATCTAACTCGATATGATAAGGCAAAATGACATGCGCGCGATCAGAAATACGCAAGTTATCAGTTGTAACACCTTCCTCATGAAGATAGCTCAACTCTTTTACAAGAGATTTAGGATTTACAACCATACCATTCCCAATAACAGAGATTTTTTCAGGGAAGAAAATCCCAGATGGAATCAAGTGCAATTTAAACTTCTTACCATCAATCACAATCGTGTGACCTGCATTATCACCACCTTGGTAACGTGCAATCACTTCTGCATTCGCTGAAAGGAAGTCTGTAATCTTCCCTTTACCTTCATCACCCCATTGGGTACCTACAACAACAACTGAAGTCATAATCTTGTCTGAGCCCTCAGGCTCTTCCTTTCTCACATACATGGCAGGACTCTCACCTGCAATTATATCTTACAATTTATTATAAGAAAAAATCGCCTTTTTATCAAGAAGAAACAATAGAAAGATTTGCTATTTCCAACTATTAAAAAATGATTTAGAAAAATAAGCAGCTATTTATTATTATCTTTCCATAAAAAAGTAAATTTGTTCGGAAATTAACTCAGACTATCTCAACAAGAAATAAAACCTTGTTTCATTATCATCTTTTCAAGATACAAACGATAAGCAACACGATAATGGTAAACGATAAAATCCCTACGACACCCAATACCATATCTCACTAAATAATAAATTAAAAATTTAAAATGAAAATGTTCCCAGTCAAAATTATCACCAAATACAGTACCATACTCTTCTTCAATATTTCTATAAAAATCCGCCATCTGCTCATAAATTTTTTGTAACATGATCAAATACTCCTTTTCTTTTTTATGAACTTATTCTAACAAAAAATTTTAATTAATCATTAATAATTCCTGAATTGTACAAATACCAACCTCAATAAGATAAAAAATAGGAAAAGTTGACAGAATAGGAACAAATTTACTACCTAAATTAGACTATTATAGACCTTATTAACTGCGTTAAATACTAAAAGAGAGTTGAGGTAAAAATCTTAAAATAAGAAAAACGCATAGTATAGTTGCTTAGTTTCAAACAAGCATGCTATAATAAAGCTATGGCATATAGTACAGATTTTAAACAGCGAGCATTAGATTACATCAAAGAGGGGCACAGCCATGTCGAGGCAGCCAAGGTTTTTGATGTCGGCGTCAGAACTCTCTTCACATGGAAAAAGAACTTACGTGAACAAGGACACTTAGAGATGAAAAAGCGAGTCGTCAAAAACCGAAAGATTCCTTTAGAGGAATTGAAAGCCTTTGTAGAGTCTCATCCAGATGCTTTTTTACGGGAAATTGCGGCACATTTTGATTGTGCTGTCCCTTCAGTATGGGCAGCTTTAAAGCAGATGAAGGTCACTTCAAAAAAAGATGACGAGCTTTAAGGAACAAGACCCAGAGAAAGTATCTGAGTTTCTTGATATTTTGGATAACCTAAACGATTTACCAATCGTATACATTGATGAGACAGGAATCGACCGCTACC
>NZ_VMMQ01000109.1:0-4899 GCF_013277295.1 Streptococcus sp. 477 | reverse complement strand
TGTTTTGAGCTGACTTCGTCAGTTCTATCTACAACCTCAAAACGGTGTTTTGAGCAGGCTACGGCTAGCTTCCTAATTTGCTCTTTGATTTTTTGAGTATAAGGACATGTTGGATTCTATGTGCTGTATTGTCAACAATACACTCTTCTTCCTGTATATCTACCAACATGATTTACAGAATTTTATTTTACTATAATTTTACCTATATTCCAAGACAGAAATAAAATAATC
Organism: Streptococcus sp. 477; assembly: GCF_013277295.1. Taxonomy (NCBI): domain Bacteria; kingdom Bacillati; phylum Bacillota; class Bacilli; order Lactobacillales; family Streptococcaceae; genus Streptococcus; species Streptococcus sp. 477. Next base: position 4,668 of record NZ_VMMQ01000109.1, on the reverse strand, counting down.
AAGAACAAAAACGCATATAACCAATAACTAGCTATATGCATTTTAACACTTAAAGCGAACTGTTAAGTTGCGACTAGTGGTATCCAGTCCTAAGTAAGTCGGAAATATACAGTTTATTTACGACTAGCAAGGCATTTACCCGGCAATAAGAGCTCATCTAAATTGACTTTTTCTTAAAGTAGAAATTTCTACGAAAACTATCTAAATAAACTTTTAATCTCTATGACGGACAAAACATGTCTCAGTTATTCATCAACATCCAAGGTTCTAGTAGTTGACCCACTCCCCATTGGAGTTAACTTTATAACCATCTACTATAGTATTAACCGCTAATCTTCCGCTTTCATTGACATAGTACCATTTGTCTCCAACTTGGAACCATTGATTTACCTTCATTGCACCAGATGATTCCTGATAGTACCAATGGTCTCCATCTTTTATCCAACCAGTTGCCATTGAACCGTTAGCATTGAGATAGTACCACACACCACTGGATTCAACCCAGCCAGTAGACATTGCTCCGCTCTCACTCAAATAATACCATTGGTTACCATCTCTGACCCAACCAGTTGCCATTGAGCCGTTAGCATTGAGATAGTACCACACACCACTGGATTCAACCCAGCCAGTAGACATTGCTCCACTCTCACTCAAATAATACCATTGATTACCATCTCTGACCCAACCAGTTGCCATCGCACCAGTAGAACTCAAGTAGTACCATTTATCCGCTTCCTGATGCCAGCCTTTCACCACTTCACCAGCAGATGTATAAAAATACCACGCACCATTTTCTTGCTTCCAACCAGTCGTTATTGGAACTTTAGTCTCAGTTTTAATAACATCTCCTACATAAGATTGGAGGTAACGAGGAGCAAAAGAAGTAAGAGGAGAGTTTGCTACCATTCTATCTGAAGACCCCAAAGATAATTTATCCTTCTCTGACTTCCTTTCTGTCATCTCCTCAGATACATTTTCTCTTACTGTATTCATGGTCTCGACAGGATTTTCTTTCGCATCTTCAGGAATTCTACTGCCAGCTAGTGTAACTGGTAAATCATGCATACTGTCAATTCTACCGGCCAGTAGACCTGTAATTTCTTGACCTGCATCTTCTTTATTAAAGGTGAAAAGTAGAGTTTTTTGATCTGCTTGGGTCAAGAAGGTAGCTTTGTGTCCATTCGCTAAAGTCAAAGTCGGAATAGAATTTACTAGTACCTCAGAATCAAATTGCATAGCTAAGATACCTTGTTCTGCATCCTCTTCTTCTGTTTCCAATTTACGAACGTCCCTGATAGTTACACTCGTTGGATATACCGGATCTTTTGTTAAAAAGTCCCAATTAAATTTTCTAAATGATAGGGTATAGTCATTTTGTCCTTTTTCAGTGTGTTCATACAAGATACCATACTCCCCATTTCCTAATTCTTGGAGCGAATTATAGGCAAACTCTCCTTTTTGAATTGGTCTATGATGTAACCAAGTCAAGTCTCCGTTGTCCTCTACACGAGCCAAATGAGCCATTCCATTCGTCCGTTTAGGTCCTCCTGAATTGGTTAAAATGATGTATTCTTTTCCTTCGTGCATGGTGTGAATAGCAGCCATTTGGACATAAACATCTTTAACCTGATTGTATCTCTTGATTTCCTTGTCCCAAGTTTGCCCACCATCTTTACTTGTGGCAACCTGTAAATCACCCGTTAATCCTCTCATAAAGAGTTTCACATCACCATTATTTAACTGTACAGCAACTGACTCTGTATTTTGGGCAGGACTATTATTCATAGTTGAGGAATGAATTTTCCTTCCGCCTACTGTCCTATCATCATTGACAGCAGCTCCAGCCTGCCATGTTTCTCCATGATCATCTGAATAAATCAAACGAGAAGACTGGGATCCGCTTAGATGGGAGATAGCATTGGTGGTATAAGTAGGAACTAAGATACGACCCTTGTGCTCTCCTGTTCTAAGCACAATTCCTGTACCTGGACCTGTTCCTAAAAATTTCATCCAATCTTGGCGAATTGATGGTGTAATATCTCTTGGTTGCGACCATGTTTTCCCATCATCATCACTATAAGAAAGCCACAAATAGCTCGTATAGGCTACACGAAATGGATTTTTAGCAGATGGAGCAAAGTAGATATTCCCAAGAAGCTCTTCTCCTTTATAGAGGTCACCCTTATCTCTGTAGGCTTCTTCTTTTGGATCCACTACAACGCGATAATCTGTTTTTTGATTATTTGCATCATATACTTCTCCGTTTTCTCGGACAGTATATGCTTGATTTTCCCCTTGTTTATATAGTAATTGATAGTGCTTATCTCCAACTTGTTGATAAGCTTTTTGAGGTTTGTTTGGCATTCCAAAGACAGCTCGACCTTCTGGAAACATATCGTAGATTGAAAAAATTCTCTTTGTGGTAGGATCTTGAACCAAGACCATATCGATATTAAGTGGAGATGGTGCCTGCGGATCTTTTGCTTCTGGATTGTCTCGCAAGTTGGTCAAGGTTAAGGTTGGCTGCCAAGTAGTTCCCCCATCCTCACTTCTCCTAACGACCATAGCAATATCTCCCCAATCAGAATGGTGGAGACGACGCTGATCTGCCCCTGCCAGTAATGTTCCTTTATCCGTACGTAGCAAAGCTGGAATCCGATAACTCTTAATTCCTTCACTATTTGGCTTACCATTGACACCGCTCATAAACAACTCTTGCTTCTCTGTCAAGACTGCCCCTTCAGGAAGTGACGGCTCAATATCTGTCACATCAAATAACTGGCTACGTTTTTTGACTTCCTCTGGAGTTAGAGCACGATTGTATACAGTCAGATTACGAATAGAGAGATTTGAGCCCCACTTCAGTTCTCCTGCTCTATTAGTTGCACCTAACTGAAGTTTATCCACATCTGGCATGCCTGCCAGGAATTTCCCTGACTTTTTATTCGTACGAGATAATACACCATTCACATAAAGACGAACCTGACCATTTGGACTATCCTTTCTTGGTCTTTCAACAGTAAAAGTAACCGAATTATACTTGCCTGGTCTAATCTTCAAAGGCGCATCTGTATAACTTCCATAAAATTGGCTACCATCAGCTCCACGTCCCTCTATCAAAGCTGTCCCATTATTGATTGCCATTGTAAAGTACTCATTTACTTTAGTTGTACTGGAAGCAGAAAAGAGATTGTAAAAACTAGGACCATCAGCAGCCGGTTTGAACTCCACATGAACAGTTGCATTTTGGAGTCCCTTTACTTTCTCTAATTCATCAGACAAGTCTACTCTTTTTCCATTTGAATCATTCGTCTCTAAGTCATCTTTTTCTATCACTGTTTCGACATTTTCCAAATCTCGTGCATAGTAATCTCTTGGAATTTTTTCTTCTTGCTTATCTTCCCTTTCTTGTTCTTGCTCATTGCCAGAAAGTTCAGTCTCTGAAACAGACTCTACATGCTCTGCAGGAAGAGTTATATTTTCTCCTTCCTCAGAAGGCTGGCTCTTTTCTGTATCAGTTAGGGTTGAGCTCCCCCCCCCCCGAAAGTTGAGTTTCATTTGCCAGAGGTTGCTCACTCGCCCCTTCTTGAGCTAAAACAGGAGACGTTCCAAACACCACTGCTCCCACAATCATAGAAACCGCTCCTACCGATAGTTTCCTAATGCTATAACGACACTTACGTTCTTGAACATTCCGATTCATACTGTTCCTCTCTATATCTATATCCCGATTTCTGAAATAAGACATTTACTCCAGAAAATGCACTTAGTTTGTCTTTTCTTAACTTTCTTTTACTACAGTTCATTTAAATGACAAAAATGAACTAAACAAACTATCTCAAATTGGTGCCAAATTTCCCCTCTCCTTTCTCCGATCAGACTCCTACCAATCTAGTTTATCTACCAGGACACCGCTGCAATTAAACTAAAATATCTCTTTATAAGCAAATTATTGGACATCAGCTTATGCTATTTACACCATACTTCCTGCTCAATCCTTATCGAACACTTTTTCAAATAGCTTTTCATAAGCATAAATACTTGTAGAAATAATGGGAAATATAATCAAGCTCACAATCAGAATCTTATCCAGCTTAAAGGGGACAATCCCAAATAAGTGAAGAAATAAATCAATCAGAAAACTGTCGAAAAAAACTGTCAAAAGTAGTTCAATTTGTCTTTTTCTCTGCTTTTTTGTCTTGAATGCCTTAAATATCATATTATTCCCCTTTTCTAAGCTTCAATCCCTTCTCTCTATCTGTCATTTCGCATAGCTGCTACTATTTTTACAGCAATCTATCTTTAAATATACATAAAGATAAGATTCTATCACTTTTTATAAGTGTTAGCAAATTTATTATACCTCATTTCTAAAACGCTTTCAATACAGTGTAGTATAATAGATTTTAGTTTCAAGAAACTCTTTTGTATAATAATATCCTTGAAAGTAGTTTCAGATGAACATTTATAGTCCATAAAAAGAAAACAGAGACTCATCTGTTTTTTACACTCAATGAAAATCAAAGAGCAAACTAAGAAGCTAGCCGCATGATGCTCAAAACACCGTTTTGAGGTTGCAGATAGAACTGACGAAGTCAGCTCAAAACACCGTTTTGAGGTGGCAGATAGAACTGACGAAGTCAGCTCAAAACACCGTTTTGAGGTGGC
>NZ_VMMQ01000108.1:0-1424 GCF_013277295.1 Streptococcus sp. 477 | reverse complement strand
AAAACTCATCTTAAAACAACATCAAATTCTTTCCATCACGGCAGATAATGGTACAGAATTTAACCGCTTGTCTGATGTATTTTCTGAGGAACATATCTATTATGCGCACCCCTATGCCTCTTGGGAAAGGGGAACTAATGAGAATCACAACAGGCTCATTCGTAGATGGTTACCTAAGGGAACTAAGAAAACGACTCCCAAAGAAGTCGCATTCATCGAAAATTGGATTAATAACTATCCTAAAAAATGCTTGAACTACAAATCACCCAGAGAAGACTTCTTCATGGCTAACTTGAACTTGAAATTTGGATTCGGACAACTCCCCCTAGTCTGGTCAAAGTGGAAATTGGTTTAAAACAGATTTTTATGGTGGAATTTAGTGTGAGACGTTTGAGTTAGAAATGAGCTCTACTATGACAAAACATAAATACCTGACCCTTTCAGACCCTCATAAATTCTCTAGGCTGGAGATTTTGGCTCTATAATATTTGTAGTAGGAAAATCCCCTATGGATATTATGGAGCCTATTTTGTTGTAGAAAAAAGTCCCGTATCATCTATAATGAAAAGTAACCAAACCATCATTAGAAAGAATCATATGGAACAATTACATTTTATCACAAAACTACTCGATATCAAAGATCCTAATGCCCAAATTATGGATATCATTAATAGAAGGAAATCATTGCTAAACTGGATTATGAGGCTCCATCTTGCTCAATTTGATTCAGAAAAAGTTCATCATCGCTTAGAGGACTGTATTTGCCCTGACTGTCAGGGAGATCTAAAAGAGATTGGAGCAACCCTTCAAGGACAAGAATTGGTCTTTATTCCTGCGCAATTAAAACGAATAGATCATATCCAACACGCTTATAAGTGCCAAGCAGTGAGAAAAATCCGAGTGATAAAATCGTGAAAGCTCCTATCCCTAAAGCCCCTTTGGCGCATAGCCTTGGCTCAGCTTCTATAATCGCTCACACCATCCATCAGAAGGTACCCAATTATCGCCAAGAAGAAGATTGGGCTAGGATGGGTTTACCAATCACACGTAAGGAAATTTCTAATTGGCATATCAAGACGAGTCAATACTATTTAGAGTCCCTTTATAACCTTTGACGAGAAAAGTTGTTAGAACAAGCTCTTCTTCATGCGGATGAAACCTCTTATCGGGTCTTAGAAAGTGATAGCCATCTGACCTACTATTGGACTTTTTTGTCAGGAAAATCAGAGAAACAAGGGATTAGGCTTTACCAACATGATCAGCGTCGAAGTGGTTCAGTAGTACAAGAATTCCTAGGAGACTATTCTGGCTATGTGCATTGTGATATGTTGCGGCAGTAACTTAGGACTTTAGTCCTCTAGTTCTGCCTATGCGATAGCAGTCCAAGGTTTAGGAGCAAGGCGATGCTAAGCTTGGTAAACTGC
>NZ_VMMQ01000107.1:0-10252 GCF_013277295.1 Streptococcus sp. 477 | reverse complement strand
CGCCTTGCCGTACTCAAGTACAGCCTGCGGCTAGCTTCCTAGTTTGCTCTTTGATTTTCATTGAGTATCAGATGAATTTCTTGGTTGTGGCTAAAAAATATGCTACACTATCAATATGAAAATTTTAATCCCTACAGCAAAAGAAATGAACACAGACTTGCCGAGTATCGAGGCAACACCTTTAATACCAGAAAGTCAGGCCGTGCTGGATGCCTTGGCCCTCTATTCTGCTAGTCAATTGGAGAGTTTTTATAAGGTATCAGCCGAGAAGGCTGCGGAAGAATGTCAAAATATCCAAGCTTTGAAAAGGCAAACTGCTCAACACTACCCAGCTCTTAAACTTTTTGATGGGCTTATGTACCGCCATATCAAGCGAGATAAGTTGACCGAGGCGGAACAAGCCTATCTTGAAAATCATGTCTTTATTACTTCGGCTTTGTACGGTGTCGTTCCAGCCTTGTCATCTATGGCCCCTCACCGTTTGGACTTTTTGATGAAGTTAAAAGTCGCTGGTAAGACTTTAAAGAGTCATTGGAAGGCAGCCTATGATGAAGCTGTGAAGCAGGAAGAAGTGATTTTCTCCCTCTTGTCGTCCGAGTTTGAGACGGTATTTTCTAAGGAAATCAGAGAAAAAATGGTGATCTTCAAATTTATGGAGGATAGAGGCGGTCAGCTGAAAATTCACTCAACCATTTCCAAGAAAGCGCGTGGTGCCTTCCTGACAGCCCTGATAGAAAATCAAGTACAGACGGTGGAGGAAGCTCGTCGCTTAAGCTTTGCAGGATTTACCTACCGAGAAGATCTGTCCCAGCCACAGGAATTGGTTTTTGTTAAGGAAGTATAGAAATCAGATATTTTGTATTTGGCAATATGTATCATCAGCTATTTTAGTTTATAAATGAGAAAAAAAGCGAACAAGCTAGTCTTCTGAGTGTCAGAAAAGTAGTCTTGTTCGCTTTTATTATGTTAGTTACTTGATCGCATTGACCAAGTCTTCCGCTTGTTTTTCAAGTGAGTTTAGGACTGTTTCTTCAAGAACCAATTTTCCGTCTGCCCAAGCAGAGTCATTGACACGTGCAGCAGTGAAATCACCAACGATTTGTGTACGGATAAATGGCAAGAGGTCTTTGTAAATAGCGAAAAGTTGATCGTGACCGGCATTGGCTACAGATGATACGGTGACAAACTTGTCTTGAAGGGCAGAAGCGCCACGTGTATCAGACAAGTCAAGGGCGCGAGATAGCCAGTCAAGCAAGTTTTTTACTGTTCCAGGGATAGAGAAGTTGTAGACTGGAGAGAAGATCCAGATAGCATCCGCAGCGAGAACCGCTTCACGAGCAGTAGCTACAGCTGGATGAGTTGGAACTTCCAAATCTTGGCTGAAGAGAGGAAGGGCTGAATAATCAAGGTAGCTAACTTCCGCTTTACCAGCAAGTGCTTTCTCAGCTTCGAGCGCCATTTGGTGGTTGAAAGAACCTTGGCGTAGTGATCCGACGATAAATAATACTTTTTTAGACATGATGTGTCTCCTTTTTCTTAAATTTACGAGAATTTTCTCGTTGTTATAAAATATATTACAACAAAGCAAAACAACTTGCAAGAAATTTGCTCAGAGTTTATTTGAAAATTGTAAAATTTCGGAAACTCTAGTCATTTGTGACTGAAAAAGTAAGAACTGTTTCACTTTCAAAATCGGTTTTGTTTGAAGGAAGAAATAGAATTGGTTGCTTATACTCAATGAAAATCAAAGAGCAAACTAGGAAGCTAGCCGCAGGTTGCTCAAAGCACAGCTTTGAGGTTGCAGATAAAGCTGACGTGGTTTGAAGAGATTTTAGAAGAGTATTCTTGCATTCACTTGTAATAAAGCCCAATAGATGGTAAAATAGACGAGTGAAAAAAAGACAAAACAAAGCAAAAAATAATCTACTGTGGCAGTATGGTCTAGGGATGACGATTTTGTTTGTGGTTATCAGTGCTTCCTTTCTGTATCTAGTGTTTCTGAGTATGAAACCTTATCAAACAGCTAAAAGTGAAGGAGAAAAATTAGCTCAGCAGTATGCAGGATTAGAGCAGGCTGATCAGGTTGACTTATACAATGGCTTGGAATCCTATTATAGCGTTCTTGGCCGTAATAAAAAACAAGAAGCACTTGCTGTCCTGATTGGAAAAGATGACCACAAGATTTACGTTTATCAGCTAAATCAAGGTGTTTCACAAGAAAAAGCAGAAGCTGTTTCGAAGGAAAAAGGAGCTGGCGAGATTGACAAGATTACCTTTGGCCGTTATCAAGACAAACCAATCTGGGAAGTCAAGTCAGGCTCTGATTTTTATCTAGTAGATTTTGAAACAGGAGTATTGGTCAATAAGGAGGGCCTATGAAACTATCCAACCGTGTTTTAGAAATGGAAGAAAGTGTGACCTTGGCTGCTGGAGCTCGTGCCAAAGCACTCAAGTCTGAGGGAAGAGATATCCTGTCTCTAACCTTGGGTGAGCCAGATTTCACTACTCCAAAAAATATCCAAGATGCCGCCATTGCATCGATTCGAGATGGGCGTGCTTCTTTTTATACAGTAACCTCAGGCCTGCCAGAGCTCAAGGCAGCGGTCAATACTTACTTTGAACGCTTTTACGGCTATTCTGTAGCGCCAAATCAAGTGACAGTCGCTGCTGGAGCCAAATATTCTCTCTATACCTTCTTTATGGCTGTGGTCAATCCAGGTGATGAAGTTATCATCCCAACCCCCTACTGGGTAAGCTATGGAGACCAGGTCAAGATGGCAGAAGGTGTGCCAGTCTTTGTTCCTGCTAAGGAAGATAATCACTTTAAGGTGACCGTAGAGCAGTTAGAAGCAGCTCGCACAGACAAGACCAAGGTTTTGGTGCTGAATTCGCCATCCAATCCGACAGGTATGATTTACACCCGTGAGGAACTCTTGGCAATCGGAAACTGGGCTGTAGAAAAGGATATTCTCATTCTAGCAGATGATATCTATGGGCGCTTGGTCTATAATGGTCATGAGTTCACACCGATTTCTAGCCTATCTGAGGCAATTCGCAAGCAAACAGTGGTCATCAATGGTGTGTCTAAAATCTATGCCATGACAGGTTGGCGGATTGGCTATGCCGTTGGAGAAGCAAACATTATTGCTGCCATGTCCAAGATTGCAGGTCAAACAACTTCGAATCCGTCAGCAGTAGCCCAGTATGCAGCAGTTGAGGCTCTATCAGGTGAGCAAGATACTGTAGAAAGCATGCGTCAGGCTTTTGAGGAACGTCTCAATACCATCTATCCCCTTCTTGCTGAGGTGCCAGGATTTGAAGTGCTCAAACCGCAAGGAGCTTTCTATCTCTTCCCAAATGTCAAAAAAGCTATGGAGATGAAAGGCTATACAGATGTGACAGATTTTACAACCGCTATCCTAGAAGAAGCCGAAGTGGCCTTGGTAACAGGAGCAGGATTCGGAGCACCAGAAAATGTCCGCCTCAGCTATGCGACAGACCTAGACACGCTTAAAGAAGCAGTTAAACGCTTGAAAGCATTTATGGGTAGTGAGAATGATTGATCATTTTGAGATTAAGGTAAAGGATTTACAAATTTCAGAAGGATTTTATAAGAGTTTTCTCGCTCCTTTGGGTTATAAATTGGCTTTTAAGACTAGTTCTCTAATCAGTTTTCTTGCCCCGAACAGCCCTCATCCTGGTGGTGATTTTTGGCTGGCTCAGGGGACACAAGATCCTATTCACTTTGCTTTTTTAGCAGAAAATAAGGAAGAAGTTCAGGCTTGTTATGAGGCTGGTTTAGAGGCAGGTGGGCGAGACAATGGGGCTCCTGATTATCGCAGTGAGCATCCGATTTACTACGCTGCTTTTGTGATTGACCCAGATGGGAACAATATAGAAGTGGTTTGCCATAAAGAATAAAAAAGAAAAAGGAAAAATAATGACAAAACGTGTAACGATTATTGATGTAAAAGACTATGTTGGTCAGGAAGTGACGATTGGCGCTTGGGTTGCCAACAAATCAGGAAAAGGGAAAATTGCCTTCTTGCAATTGCGTGATGGAACAGCCTTCTTCCAAGGTGTGGCTTTTAAACCAAACTTTGTCGAAAAATTTGGTGAAGAAGTAGGACTTGAGAAGTTTGATGTCATCAAACGCTTGAGCCAAGAAACGTCTGTTTATGTGACAGGTATTGTCAAAGAGGACGAACGTTCTAAATTTGGCTATGAGTTGGACATCACAGACATCGAAGTGATCGGTGAATCTCAAGACTACCCAATCACACCAAAAGAACACGGTACAGACTTTTTGATGGACAACCGTCACTTGTGGCTCCGTTCTCGTAAGCAGGTGGCCGTGATGCAAATCCGTAACGCTATTATCCATGCAACTTATGAGTTCTTTGACAAGAACGGTTTCATGAAATTTGACAGCCCAATTCTTTCAGGAAATGCGGCAGAAGATTCAACAGAACTCTTTGAAACGGACTACTTCGGAACGCCAGCCTACTTGAGCCAATCAGGTCAGCTTTACCTAGAAGCAGGTGCTATGGCTCTTGGTCGTGTCTTTGACTTTGGTCCAGTTTTCCGTGCTGAAAAATCAAAAACGCGCCGTCACTTGACCGAGTTCTGGATGATGGATGCAGAGTACTCATACTTGACACATGATGAGTCGCTTGACTTGCAAGAAGCTTATGTGAAAGCTCTTCTACAAGGTGTTCTTGACCGTGCGCCTCAAGCCTTGGAAACCTTGGAACGTGATACAGAGCTCTTGAAACGCTACATTGCAGAGCCATTCAAACGTATCACTTACGATCAAGCCATTGACCTCTTGCAAGAACATGAGAATGATGAAGACGCTGACTACGAACATCTTGAGCATGGTGATGACTTTGGTTCACCACATGAAACTTGGATTTCAAACCACTTTGGTGTGCCAACTTTTGTCACGAACTACCCAGCAGCCATCAAGGCCTTCTATATGAAACCAGTTCCTGGAAATCCAGAGCGCGTGCTTTGTGCAGACTTGCTTGCTCCAGAAGGCTATGGAGAAATTATCGGTGGGTCTATGCGTGAGGAAGACTACGATGCCCTTGTCGCTAAGATGGATGAACTTGGCATGGATCGTACAGAGTATGAATTCTACCTTGACCTTCGTAAATACGGTACAGTTCCACACGGTGGATTTGGTATCGGTATCGAGCGTATGGTAACCTTCGCAGCAGGAACAAAACATATCCGTGAAGCCATTCCATTCCCACGTATGTTGCACCGTATTAAACCGTAAGAATAGGAAAACGCCCATGTGGCGTTTTTTCGCATATCAGAGTTTTTACTTGCGTAAAAAAAATTTTTCTAGTATAATAGTTTATTGTGAGCGAACCTCACTTACCCCTTGCAAAGTCTTGGGGTCATTAGACCAAAAGGAGGAACATATCAATGGCTAAATACGAAATTCTTTATATCATTCGTCCAAACATTGAAGAAGAAGCTAAAAACGCTTTGGTAGCACGTTTTGACTCTATTTTGACTGACAACGGTGCAACTGTTGTTGAATCAAAATCTTGGGAAAAACGCCGTCTTGCATACGAAATCAAAGATTTCCGTGAAGGACTTTACCACATCGTTAACGTTGAAGCAAACGACGATGCAGCTCTTAAAGAGTTTGACCGTCTTTCAAAAATTAACGCTGACATTCTTCGTCACATGATCGTCAAAATTGACGCGTAAGAAGGTAAACTATGATTAACAATGTTGTACTTGTAGGGCGCATGACACGTGACGCTGAGTTGCGTTATACCCCATCAAATGTAGCAGTTGCGACTTTTACTCTTGCAGTAAACCGTACATTTAAGAGTCAAAATGGCGAACGTGAGGCTGATTTTATCAATGTCGTTATGTGGCGTCAACAGGCTGAGAACCTTGCTAATTGGGCTAAAAAAGGCTCACTTATCGGGGTGACAGGCCGTATCCAGACTCGTAGTTACGATAACCAGCAAGGACAACGTATCTACGTGACAGAGGTCGTGGCTGAGAATTTCCAAATGTTAGAAAGCCGTAGTGTGCGTGAAGGTCATACAGGTGGAGCTTACTCTGCACCAACTGCAAACTATTCAGCGCCTACAAATTCAGTACCAGACTTTTCACGTGATGAAAATCCATTTGGAGCAACAAACCCATTGGATATTTCAGATGATGATTTACCATTCTAATGGACAACTAAAATTATAAAGGAGAAAAAACATGGCTCAACAACGTCGTGGCGGATTCAAACGCCGTAAAAAAGTTGATTACATCGCAGCAAACAAAATTGAATATGTTGATTACAAAGATACTGAGCTTCTTAGCCGTTTCGTTTCAGAACGTGGGAAAATCCTTCCTCGTCGTGTAACAGGAACTTCAGCTAAAAACCAACGTAAAGTAACAACAGCTATCAAACGCGCTCGCGTAATGGCTTTGATGCCTTTCGTAAACGAAGATTAAAAAAGAGGTCCGGGTGGGCCTCTTTTTCAGACCCGGTTGGGTCTTTTTTTCACGAGCCTTGAAATGAGAGAGCGAGTTGAGGTCAGGGGGACCTCTTTTTCATGAGCTTGGAAACAAGAATGCGAATTAAGACCCCAACGGATCTTTTTTTCACGAGATAGTTTTTTTCTGACCTTGGCGTGCTATAATGGTAATAGAAAGAGTAAAGGTGGGTAAGTCAAAGATGAATTGTACGATTAGAAATATGATTAAGTCTGATATTGAATCCTTATCTCATGGCTTTATGAATCAAGGTTGGCCTGGTAGAGAGGAAATTTTGGCTAGATATTTTCTGGAACAGGAAAGTGGGGAGAGAGAAGTCTTAGTTGCAGAGATTGATGGTGCTGTAGCGGGCTACGTTACCATTTTGCCCTCTGCTAAACATGGTCCTTTTGCAGAAGTCTATCCAGAATTATCAGATTTTAATGTGTTTGAGCCTTTTAGAAATCAAGGGATTGGGAATCAATTGCTAGAAGAAGCAGAAAAACGAGTCAAGTTTGTTTCGAGTAAGGTCACTCTTGGTGTAGGTTTGCACTTAGGCTATGGCCCTGCCCAGAGATTGTATATCAGACGGGGCTACATTCCAGATGGGACAGGTGTCTGGTATCGAAATCAACCCTTGGAAATGAATGCAACTAGCCAAAATAATGATGATTTGGTTTTGTATCTAGTAAAAGAATTCGGATAAGAGACAAGGATTTTATTGGGGATGTGGGATTTCTCTACTTTATGGTATAATGGAAAGAGTTAGATTGAAAGAGGTAGTGAGATGGATGCCAAATTAAGATATAAGGCAAAGAAGATCAAGATTGTCTTTTTTGATATTGATGATACATTGCGGAATTCCAAGACAGGTTTTATTCCGGCTTCAATCCCAGCTGTTTTTAAGCAATTACGTGAGAAAGGAATTTTGACAGGTATTGCTTCTGGACGAGGGATTTTTGGTGTCGTGCCAGAAATTCGTGAACTCAAGCCTGACTTTTTTGTAACCTTAAATGGTGCCTATATTGAAGATAAAAAAGGTCAGGTCATTTATCAACATCAGATTGAGAAGTCTGATGTTGAGGAGTATATCTCTTGGGCTAAGCAAGAGGGAATTGAGTATGGTTTGGTTGGGAGTCATGCTGCCAAGTTGTCGACTCGCACCGATATGATTAGTGAGGCTATCAATCCAATTTATCCTGATTTAGATGTGGATCCAGATTTCCATGAGAAAGAAGACATCTATCAGATGTGGACTTTTGAAGATAAGGGAGATGACTTACACTTACCTGACAGTCTCTCAGATAAACTTCGCATGGTTCGTTGGCACCAACATTCGTCTGATATTGTTCCGATTTCAGGCTCCAAAGCGACGGGTGTGGAAAAGGTTGTGGAACACCTTGGCTTGAAACCAGACAACGTTATGGTTTTTGGAGATGGGCTGAATGACTTGGAACTCTTTGATTATGTTGGAATCAGCGTTGCAATGGGAATTTCTCATGATAACATCAAAGAAAAAGCAGATTATATAACAAAAACACTAGAAGAAGATGGCATTTTTGATGCCTTAGAAGGATTTGGTATGGTAGAAAAAGAATTGCATTTCCCACAAGTAGACATTGAAACAGTAGAAGGTCCTATCGCGACTATTAAGACCAATCACGGGGACTTGCGTATCAAGCTCTTCCCAGAGCATGCTCCTAAAACAGTGGCTAACTTTGTATCTCTTTCAAAAGATGGCTACTATGATGGTGTCATTTTCCACCGTATTATCAAGGACTTTATGATCCAAGGTGGAGACCCAACTGGAACTGGTATGGGTGGCGAGTCAATCTACGGCGAATCTTTTGAGGATGAATTCTCAGAAGAGCTTTACAATATCCGTGGTGCTCTTTCCATGGCAAATGCTGGTCCAAATACCAACGGCAGCCAGTTCTTTATCGTGCAAAATCAACACCTGCCTTATTCTAAAAAAGAAATTGCTCGTGGTGGTTGGCCAGAACCGATTGCGGAAATCTATGCCAATCAAGGTGGAACTCCTCACCTAGATCGCCGTCACACGGTTTTTGGTCAGCTAGCTGATGAAGCTTCTTACGCTGTCTTGGATGCCATTGCTGCTGTTGAGACGGGGGCGATGGACAAGCCAGTTGAAGATGTTGTGATTGAAACAATTGAAATCGAGGACTAAGATGAAAATCGGTGATAAGCTAAAGGGGCGTATTACAGGGATTCAGCCCTACGGTGCCTTTGTTGAGCTAGAGACGGGTGATACGGGGCTGATTCACATTTCAGAGATTCGGACAGGATTTATTGAAAATATTCATGAAGCCTTGAAAGTCGATGAAGAGGTTCAGGTTCAGGTAGTGGATTTAGATGAATTTACAGGGAAAGCAAGTCTTTCTATCCGCACTTTGGAGGAAGAAAAGCACCAGTTTCCGAGACGGAGACGCTTTTCAAGCGACCGTTTTAACTACGGCTTTGCGCCTCTTAAACGAATGATGCCAATTTGGACTAGAGAAGCCTTGCACTATTTAAAAAAGAAGAAGTAGTTTAGAATTTTATATTTTTTGTAATGTTAATATAAATCTGCTATAATAGGACCATGGAAGAAGAACAATTATTAAAATCAGGGGAGCGAATTAACCAGCTCTTCTCAACAGATATCAAAATTATTCAAAATAGAGAGGTTTTTAGCTATTCGGTGGATAGTGTTCTCTTGTCACGTTTTCCGCGTTTTCCTAAAAAGGGCTTGATAGTGGATTTTTGCGCTGGAAATGGAGCAGTAGGGCTATTTGCTAGCACTCGGACTCAGGCACAGATTTTGGCTGTTGAGATTCAGGAGCGTTTGGCGGATATGGCTGAACGCTCTGTCCGTTTGAATGGTTTGGAAGAGCAGATGGAGGTCATCTGTGATGATTTGAAAAATATGCCTGCTTACATCCAGGGAAGTAAGGTGGATATGATTTTGTGTAATCCGCCCTATTTCAAGGTGGATCCTCATTCCAACTTAAATGAGAGTGAACATTATCTCTTGGCGCGCCATGAAATCACGACCAATTTGCAGGAAATCTGTCGTAGTGCCCAGAGTATTCTCAAGTCTAATGGTCGTTTGGCCATGGTTCATCGTCCTGATCGACTTCTGGATATTTTGGATACGTTACAACGGCATAATCTAGCCCCTAAGCGCCTGCAGTTTGTTTATCCAAAGCGGGAAAAAGAAGCCAATATGCTTTTGATTGAGGCTATCAAGGATGGCTCGACAAGTGGCTTTAAGGTCTTGCCACCTCTCATTGTTCACAATGATGATGGCTCTTATACGCCGGAACTCGAAGAGATTTATTATGGATTATAAGGCTTATATGTATGTGCTGGAGTGCCGTGACGGATCCTACTATACAGGCTATACGACTGATGTGAAGAGACGCCTCGCTGTCCATAATAGTGGGAAGGGAGCCAAATACACACGAGCACGCTTGCCAGTCAAACTTATCTATGCTCAAGGTTTTGCCAGTAAGGAAGAAGCCATGTCGGCTGAAGCCCTTCTCAAGCGTAAGAAGAGGCCACAGAAGGAAAGATTTTTATCTGAAAATCAAGATAGAAATTTGCTCATACTCAATGAAAATCAAAGAGCAAACTAGGAAGCTAGCCGTAGGTTGCTCAAAGCACTGCTTTGAGGTTGTAGATAGAACTGACGAAGTCAGCTCAAAACACTGTTTTGAGGTTGTGGATGAAGCTGACGTGGTTTGAAGAG
>NZ_VMMQ01000106.1:0-3717 GCF_013277295.1 Streptococcus sp. 477 | reverse complement strand
TCCCCTCTATACACCCCGACTACTGCATAAATCTTGATGTGTGTGTCTTCGGCTGGTGGGAAGTCTAGGGTGATGTCTTCGTACTTGTCATTGAGTGATACGAGGCGTAAGCGTCCGTTTTCGGTATAGATCTTTTTGAAGTAAGAACGGTCTCCGTATGCGATAACTGCTAGGTCTCCGTTGTAGGTGGTCAGTCCCTTGTCTACTAAATAGAGAATATCTCCGTCTTGGTAGTCAGGTTGCATGGAGTCTCCGCTTACCTTAGTCGCAATATCGTGGCGTGGTGGTTGCTCGTCAACCTCTATAGTCTCTCTATCTGTATCGTCGTAATCGAATCCATAGTTAAATCCAGAAGCTGCTGCCGTCTCAGATACAACCTCAACTTGATACAAGCTGATAACTTCCGACACTTCGTTTTTCTTCGTTTCTTCTTCGTTTTGCTCTGTGTACATCTCGCCGTTTGCTTTTTGCCTCTCCAGAAGTTCCTCAGAAGTCCGTAGGACGATTTTTTTATTATCTGGGGTTAATTGTACCACCTTGTCCGTTATCTGCTGTGTGAGCAAATCTGGGGACGCTGTGGGGGTGTCTGCTTTACGAATAGGTGGAAATAAATCGTCAATAGTTACGCTGAGAGCAGAGGATATTTTAAACAAAGTATTCTTTTTAGGAGTACGGAAACCTTTTTCATAGTTTGCTATAGTTGTATCACCCATATCCACTAAAGTAGCTAATTCTTTTTGCGTCAATCCGCGCTGTAATCGATATTCTTTTATTTTTGTTCCGATGTATATAGCTAATTCTTTGTCAGTCATATATTTCTCCTGAGTGTTTTATTAAGTAGATTATAACAAAATATTCACGGAAAGAAAAGTTTTTTTGTTTTTTCGCAAAAAAACTATTGACACTTCACGAAAAGTGAGGTATAATTAAATCATGGTTGAGGTAATCAATCAAATAAATACAGGAGGAAAAGAGATATGCGGAGACGCAAAAAGCCTGAAAAGGCAACAAAAAAAGAGCCATGGCTTGACGGTCCTAAGGCTCTGGTTATCTCAACAGTGATTACAGCCAGTGTTGAGTTAATCAAACACTTCTTGAAATAGAAGTGGGGTGAGCGGGGCGAAAGCCCCAAAGCTCACTATTAGTATAGCATATCTCGAAAGATTTGTCATGAAAGACAAGAAGAAATTTTGGAATGTGGTCTGCTGGATGCTAACCGGTTTTATCTGGGTGTACTTCATCTGGAAATGGTTTTTTTAAAATGAATAGGAGGTGATTATGGTTTGCAAATTCTTTTATATAAACTGAGGAAGGAAAAGAATATTTCTCAGAAAGAAATGGCAGATGTTATTGGAAAAAGCGAGAATAGCTATCGCAACAAAGAATTAGGTAAACAAGATTTTAAACTGAGTGAAATGTTCAAAATCGCCCATTATTTCGGTAAAGAATTGGGCGATATATTCACACCCCAGACTTCACGAAAAGTGAAATAAAACACCTAACATCAAAGAAGGTCAAACTTTTTCAAAATCGATAGAATAATTCTATCAAAACTGTTGACAAGTACCAACAGTTTTGAAAAGACCTATTAGTAGAAAGGAAGAAGTCGATGTATGGAGCGAAAATGAGGGAGCTGAGAACGGCTCAAAAGCTGGGCTTGCGTGAGCTTGCCAAGCGAACCTTGATAGACTACACGACCTTGTCACGGATCGAGAACGACCTGAAGGCGGTGACGCTGTCGCAGGCGGTGGTCATTGCCAAGGCGCTAGGGTGTAGGGTAGAAGATATGTTGTAGGAGGAAATACTATGAACAACGCAGCGCAAAAAGTAACACGGATTGACAGAGATGCCTGGGAGATCGCTACGGAGCTGGCGAACGAATACGGCGTATCTATTTGTCACATCATCAGCGAGAGCGTCCGCTACTGTGCAGAGAATGCCGAATTTAAGGAGATGGACGTTGTCGTTAAACGATTGGTAGTCGGCAGTAAGGTGCTGGAGTAGGAGGGGAAGATGGAAGTTTTTCTTTATGTGGTCATTGTATCAGCTATTACTTCATTTTTGGTGACGGTAATGCTATTGCGAGGATATTCGAATAGATTGACCGAAATGCTTGAGAATTTTTTTGACAATGAATTGCAAGCACGAAAAGAGATACAAAAACTTACTTTAGATACAATGGATAGAATTGCTAACAAAAAATAGAACAAAAAAATTCACTAATAGGAGGGGAAGAGATGAATGCAAATGTAAATGTATTTTATGAATTAACTTGTAAAGACTTGAACGAAGCGATTGACGCAAAAAATAAAATCATCGCCAATACACTTGACGATGAAACTGTTGAGATAAAAATTGAATTCTTACGTGATGTTTGAACTGTAAAATCGCTCGGAGATGGTTCTATCGTAGATCGCGTAATAGAGCCATGGTCGATTGTCTGATAGCTGTAGCTGGAGAATCGCTTTTATTGCTCTCGTTTACAGTGTAGAACATTGCAGATGCCAATGTAGCATCAAGTACAAACTTGTCTATATATTTGTGTTTCTTGCTATCGGAGTAAGTAATTGTCAGTGTAATTCGACCTTTATAATCTGGGTCTATTGATGATGTAAATTTTTGTCCTGGGGCAATCATATTTCCGATAAGTGAGTTGAAGCGGTGTACAGAATTCAATGGATCCAATTCGCCATCTATCTGAATATTATCTATATATGCTGGAGTTTGGCCAAAGTTTTTAAAAACAAAGGTACGTTGTTGATTTTTAACTGCATAGACATCTACATAAACATTAATATAAGGCTTTGCCATATCCTCTGTAGCTTTCTTTGTTTGCCAGAGTGAAATGGTATTAAAAACAAAACCGATAACTGCAATTATTACTGTGATATAGAGTGTCCAAATCTGGACATTATCATTGGTGATTTGTGGCATTAGATCACTTCCTTTCTGCTTTTATTATAGCAAAAAGGAGAGAAAAATAGAAAGGAAAGAGATATGGCAAATAAGGAATTTAAAAATAGTTACATCGATAGAAAAAAATTAAGTAGTAGTCTTAAAACACTGATGACTCAGCAAGCTATTGAAAGAGCAGAGCTTGCTGAGTCTCAGCGTAAGGAACTTGAAGAATTTCTCAAGGATCTGCTTTAATTATAGCAAAATGGGGAGAACAATAGGAAGGAAAGAGATATGAGCAGCCTATCAAAAAATTTACTACCAATTCAAAATTTAGAAATTAAGATAGATAGCGACTCTAGTATTCCACGAGTTATTTTGAACGGGGTTGATTTTCAAACAGAAGATATTTGTCTTCAAGGTATCAAGATAATTTGGGAAACAAAGAAAGATGAAGTGCCAGAGACACTTATTCAGGTTGATTATATAAATAACCGTGAAGCGCCTCATATAGTATCTGTCAAACAGTCGTTTAAAAATACTTTACTTAAATAGCTCTGGCGAGTTTTATTTCATTATATCAAATTTAGAAAGGAATATTATGAACGAAATTTTTAATTTTCACGGGCAGAAAGTCCGTACTTTGACAATTGATGACGAGCCGTGGTTCGTTGGGAAAGATGTTGCAGACATCCTAGGATATAGCAAGGCTAGAAATGCGATTGCTCTTCACGTTGATGAAGAGGACGCCCTAAAACAGGGCATCCCTACTAGTGGTGGAACACAGGATATGTTGATCATCAACGAATCTGGTCTCTACTC
>NZ_VMMQ01000105.1:0-2911 GCF_013277295.1 Streptococcus sp. 477 | reverse complement strand
CAACTGTCAAAGTCCCGAGTCATTAATTGAAAAGTTTACCTGTTTATGTGATAATGGAGGGTATTTACAGAAGGTGATAGATTTCTTGATTCTATAGTAGATTGAGAAATTTAGAATAGTATGCTATAATCACATTAGGAGGATAAAAATAATGAAGAAAACGTTTTATAAAAAATTGGGTATTTCAATTATTGCGAGTACTTTATTGGCTAGCCAGTTGTCGACAGTATCTGCTTTGACTGTTATTTCTAGTACAGGTGAAGAATATGAGGTGAGTGAAACATTACAGGAAAGTCCAGAAACTAATAATTTTTCACTTCCTGAGATTTCGCCAACATATGGTTCATATTACCAAAATCAATCAGAAGTAATTATCGGTAATGATGATTTGGTTAAAATTGATAATACTCTACAATATCCGTATTCAACTTCAGCTATGGTTTTGTCTGAGTACAATGGTGTAGCCAATGGAACGAATATAGAAGGAAGAGGAAGCGCGAATTTTATTAAAGATAATGTTTTAATTACAGCAGCTCATAACTTCTACAGTCATAAATATGGAAAAGAAGCGGATGCTATTTATGTACTTCCAGCAGCTAGTCCAGATCAGGAACCATTTGGAAAGATCAAGGTTAAGGAAGTTCGTTATTTGAAAGAATTTAGAACTTTAAATTCTAGAGATGCATCGAAATATGACTTGGCTCTATTAATTCTAGAAGAGCCTGTTGGCGCAAAATTGGGAACACTGGGGCTTCCAAATAGTCAGAAAAATTTGGCTGGAACACCAGTGACGATTACAGGATATCCATCATATGATTTTGGAATTCATCAAATGTATACAGATAAAAAACAAGTTTTAAGTGATGATGGTACTTTTTTGAATTATCAAGTTGATACTTTGGGGGGATCAAGTGGATCTGCTGTTTATGATGCTAGTCACCGTGTAGTCGGAGTACATACTTTGGGAGATGAAGCTAACCAAGTTAATAGCGCAGTAAAATTAAATGAACAGAATTTATCATTTATTTATTCAGTACTTAAAGGATATTCTCTTGAAGGATGGAAAAAATTAAGTGGCAGTTGGTACTATTATAAACAACATGATAAACAAACGGGTTGGCAGAAAATAGATGATACTTGGTACTATCTAGATGCTTCTGGTAAGATGCTTACAGATTGGCAAAAAGTAAATGGAAAATGGTATTATTTGGGAACCTCTGGTTCAATGGCAACAGGTTGGAAAAATGTACGAGGCAGATGGTATTACTTAGATAATAAAAATGGTGATATGAAGACTGGTTGGTATAAAGATAGTTCAACATGGTACTATCTAGATCCTACTAATGGAGACATGAAAACAGGTTGGATAAAAGTAGGAGGAAACTGGTATTATCTTAACTCAAGTGGAGCTATGGTAACAGGTAGCCAAACTATCGATGGTAAAGTTTATAATTTTGCTTCATCTGGTGAGTGGATTTAATATTGGAGGACATATAAATGAAACTTTTGAAAAAAACTATGCAAGTTGGACTGACAGCATTTTTCTTTGGTTTGCTAGCTACAAATACTGTTTTTGCGGATACCACAGGTGGCCAATTTGTTGATAAGGATAATAGAAAATATTATGTAAAAGATGCTCATAAAGCAATCTATTGGCATAAAATAGACGGAAAAACTTACTATTTTGGTGATAAAGGAGAAATGGTAGTTGGATGGCAATACTTAGAAATTCCTGGAACAGGTTATCGTGATGATTTATTAGATAACCAACCAGTTAATGAAATCGGCCTTCAACACAAGTGGTACTATTTTGGACAAGATGGGGTACTACAAGAATTTGTTGGCTGGAAAGCATTAGAGATTAAAACAAAAGACAGTGTTGGAAAAGAGTACGGGGAAAAACGTGAAGATTCAGAAGATAAAGAAGAGAAGCGTTATTACACGAACTATTACTTTAATCAGAATCATTCTTTAGAGACAGGTTGGCTTTATGATCAGTCTAACTGGTATTATCTAGCTAAAACAGAAATTAATGGAGAAAACTATATTGGTGGTGAAAGACGTGCAGGTTGGATAAATGATGGTTCAGCTTGGTACTACCTTGATCCAACAACTGCTGCAATGCAAACAGGATGGCAATATCTAGGTAATAACTGGTACTATCTCCGTTCATCAGGTGCTATGGCAACTGGTTGGGTGAAAGATGGCTCAACTTGGTATTATCTAGATGCTCAAAATGGTGATATGAAGACAGGTTGGGCTTATGTTGGTAACAGTT
Source organism: Streptococcus sp. 477 (assembly GCF_013277295.1). Lineage (NCBI taxonomy): Bacteria > Bacillati > Bacillota > Bacilli > Lactobacillales > Streptococcaceae > Streptococcus > Streptococcus sp. 477. Next base: position 633 of record NZ_VMMQ01000105.1, on the reverse strand, counting down.
GGTACTACCTTCGTTCATCAGGTGCAATGTCTACTGGTTGGGTGAAAGATGGTTCAACTTGGTACTACCTAAATGCAAGTAATGGAGATATGAAGACAGGCTGGTTCCAAGTCAATGGTAAATGGTACTATGCCTATGGTTCAGGTGCTTTAGCTGTTAATACCACAGTAGGTGGTTACTACTTAAACTATAATGGCGAATGGGTTAAGTAATGAAGGCTAATGGTAAACTGTGATGGATATTTAACTTTGTATAATAGGTGGATAAAAGTCTTTAAAATAGGAAAAAACGCATAATATTAGGTGAACTGCACCCCAAAAGTTAGACAGACAAAATCTAACTTTTGGGGTATTTTTATTATGAAATTAACTTATGATGATAAAGTTCAGATCTATGAACTTAGAAAACAAGGATATAGCTTAGAGAAGCTTTCAAATAAATTTGGGATAAACAATTCTAATATTAGGTACATGATTAAATTGATTGATCGTTACGGAATAGAGTTCGTCAAAAAAGGAAAAAATCGTTACTATTCTCCTGATTTAAAGCAAGAAATGATTAATAAAGTCATACATGAAGGCTGGTAACCGCCCAATAACGAAGTATATTGAAAGATCTCCAGACTAGAGAACT
>NZ_VMMQ01000104.1:0-5071 GCF_013277295.1 Streptococcus sp. 477 | reverse complement strand
TGATTTTAGGATAGTATTACTTCTTCTGCGATATCCAGCTCTTTTAAAGCATGGACTTCCTCTGTGACCAATTCTTTATCTGAGGCCACTATCTTGATATGGACAGATTTATCACTGGGGAAAACATAGCCTCCAGCCGTGATTTCCAAGCGATAACTCCCAATGGGCAAGATAGCGTCCAGATGAAAACTCACACCTTGACCGGTAACGGTTACCTGCTTCTTCCACTGGTAGCCCTCCTTGGTCAGACTGATCAGTGCCTCCTTCCCTTCCAGAGAGGAGATGACTTGGTAATCTTCGTCTAAGAGGGCAAAACCAAAGGTGGAAGCCAAGTCCCCTTGCTTAATCAGGTGCCCACCGTCAATTTGCCGCAAATTGGTCATATTGAGATTACAGACCATTCTGCACCTCTTTCTTTACTGTTTACTTTGTATCAAGGTTTTCAGTTCTCTCACATCTTCACCTAGCGATTTGACCTGTTCAGCCAGCACCAGAATAGCCTTATTTTGTTCGTCATGGTTATCCAATCTTTTGTTAGCCGACATTCGAAATTCGCGTAAGTTCTCAATGTCTTTTTCTATGGCTGTCATGCGATTTTCCTGCTTGGTTGCCCTGTCCTTCATGGAAAAGTACAAGACAACCACAGGAATCAGAGAAAAGAGAAACCGAATCAATAAGTGCTCAATCTCTGTCATAAACACCTCGCTAGTTTGCCAGATGGCTCAAACCACGTCGCTTCAATTCCTTGCGCACACGGTCTTTCCAGCGTTTATGTACCCATGAAAAGTCAACTGCTCCACGTTCCAGTAGGTTGATGTACATGTCGATTTTGGCTTGGTCTAGTGTAATCTTACTCATTGCTGCTACCTCCATTGTCTTCACTAGGGCTCTCTTGGTTTGTCGTTTCAGAAATGTCATCTTCTTTCTCGCTTTCTTTCTTATCTTCTACCGCTGGGGTTGGTTGTGCTTCTTCAGCTTGGTTTTCTGTGTCCGTAACCTGAGGGGTGTCCTCGTCGGTCTCCTCCTGGTCAGACTCTCCTTGAGCTTCCAGCTCCTCCAATCGCGCTAAGATATCCTCAATATCCTGAGCATTCTGGAGATTGACCTTCTGCATGCCATCCATGAGCTGGTTGGCTCTCTCCAGCGCTTCCGTCGTCTTAGCCAATTGTTCTTGGTTCTTGACAATGGCACTAGTCGGGTCCAGTTCGGTGCGAACCAATTCCAAAACCGCTTGGATAAGGGCGTCCTCACTATCCTGTGTGTGGTCACCTGGCAATTCGCACTGCTCATAAGAATAGCGCCCCTTGTTTTCCATCTTGATTGCGACAACTGTTACATTTTCCCCACCTTTCAAGTAGGGATTAATTGCTACTTCGTAATTCATTCCTTATTTCCTTTCATTTTCGCTTGTGTTTCGTCAAAAAGTTCTTTAAGCGCTGGGTCATATTCCAGCACCGCCTTAAAGGCCTGTAATTCAGCCAAAGCCAGCCTATGGTGTACATTTAAATGCGCATAGTTCAATTCGATATCAGCCAAACGGTCGACGAGCGACTCAGCGACTAGCTTGTCGATTGTGTGATTATCCATGTCTGTTCTCCATTTTTTCTATTTTTTGATTTAATTCTTGGATTGCCTTAATTAAGTAAGGAACTAAAGCGGTATAGTCTATATGTAGATAGCCATCTGGATTCTCAGGATCTCGTGAGACAATTCTTGGAACGATGGTTTCAGCCTCTTGAGCTATTAGACCAATCTCCTCATGTTTCTTACTTTCGATGAAATCAAATGCAACCATTCTTAATCTGTTGATTTTGTCCAAGGCTTTCACAGCTGTATCTGTGATGTTCTCTTTTAAGCGTCTGTCTGATTTTTGTTCCATCCAATACTTCACGCTACCACTACCGACCTGATTCCACCAAACAACCGCATTCCTTCCGCCTTTGGGATTCCAACCATCACCAAAGACGTCTTTACTTCCAAGTTCGATACCATTTAAAAACACAGGAGAACGAGAAAAAGTAGTATTCCCATAGAAGTTTGCTCTCGATGAATTCGAAAAGTCAACCCTACCGTGGAAATTTGCTCCGTTTCGGCAATGCATGTTTCCTAACGTTGTCACATACCAAGCATTGGGGCCAGGACTGTTCCAACTGTAACCCCAGTTCGCCCAAAATGCGGTATTTTCGCCATTGTAGCTTCCGCCTTCGCCGTTTCCCATGCCGACCGAGAATTGGTTGACACCAGAAATCCAGCGACCTCTTCCTTGAGCAAAACGACCAATTGTAAACCCTCCTATTTGACCCTGATAAGCTTCTAAGAAAGTCGAGCGATTCACAACTGATTCAATCTTAGTCGCAAAGATACGTTTAGAAGTTAGTTCTCCAATAAAGGCGTCGTTGGCAATAAGTTTTCGAATAAAGGCATGATCAAACTTTACCTTATCAGCTGTGACCGCTTCGGCAGCTAAAACAGCTGTCGTTACTGAACCTGATTCAAAATTAGCTGTCTTCAACTTATCAACCATGGCAGACTTGATGACTGCTCTGTCAATCAGGGTCTCGCCTGTTATATGGGTTAATTTCCCAACAAAGCGGTTATGTCCATTGGCTCCTAGATTGATACCCGAAATCAAATCACCTGCACTGTTGATGTTTTGAACCAACCAGGAGCCAGCTAGTTGAGTCATTTTTGTTTGCGTTGCTTCAAGCTTCTTATTCGCATCTGCGACTGCATCTTCTGGATGTGGTTGCCATGTTCTAGGTTTATAACCTTTGTACAAGTCAACTTCTGTAATATACAAATCAGCTGTTCCTGATGATGAGCCATTGTTCTCAAAACGAATGTAAGCATTATCCATTTCTCCGGAATTAAAAGTTACTGAGACATCTTCGCATCTAGAGGTAGATAGTTTCTTGCTGCTAACAACTTTCTTAAAGATTGTGAATCCATCGCTCTCGCCTGCTCTTCGTCCCAAAATATAAACATCATAGCTTGCTAGAGCACTGTTGTTAAATCCTCTAAAATTCAGTACATAGTCAGTATTTCGTTCAAGATTAAAACGGTGACTAGACAAAAAGTTTTTGTTTTTAGTTGCATTGCTTAAACGCATAAGGTCTTTCTGCCCGTTGTGATAAAAGCTATGCTTAACCAATCTTCCTAAATTTTGAGTTGAGACCCATTTATTCGTATCATTTTTAAAATCACTATTCTTAATGAGGTTAGGGCCGCTTACACTATATTTCCCAACCTCAACCTGAAACAGTTGATTGGTCATAGCCATGCGAGCAACCTTATCCGCAATTCCATTTTCAGTATTACCCAGAATCCGCTCATAGAGTTGACTACTCTCCCTCACACGCTGGAAGTCAGTAGTCTCTACCTTACCTGCCAGTTGATGGGATAGGTTCGCAATGTTCCTGGTCATATCCTGCTTATAAGTTGTTATTCGGCTTGAAATATCCCTAAATGTCCCGTCGGCAGATTGACGATAGCTAGCTATTTGGCTAGTTATTTCTCTATTCGCACTCGTTTTAACTCCTTCAATTCTCCGATGAATCCCCTCCACGTCTTCTTGATAGCTTGATTTCCCTACATAATCTCTGGATATCTGCTCACGAACTGCTCTTGCTTGTCTCGCGCTCTCCTCACGAGTATAGCGCTGTAAGCTTTCCTGTCTTTGACCATCTTGAGCAACATAGGCCTGAACAGCCGACAAATCCGTTCGCAATTCCTGCGCTGTTCGCTCAAAGCTAGCCTTAGCTTGTGTGATGAGACCATTGGTGTCTTCAAGCGCTGGACTCCAGTCTGTCGCTAGGGTACCTTTTTCAAGTTTAATCCTACGAATGAAAATAGGTCCTCCGTATCCTAAATCTGAATTGAATAGGGTCATCTGTAGCTTGGATTCAGAGGGCGCATCCTCTTTAAAAAATACCGGACCTGTAAGCCTAAATCGCTGCCACTCCCTAGTCGCAGTGGACTTTGTTTGTCCCTCTATACCAAAGCCATTCCCACCATTATGCATCATGTGGAAAGGAAAAGAACCATCAACTTCATCGAGTTTATAATCAAACGAGAGAGTCCAAGTTGTCCCAATATCGGACTTTGAAAGATAGGGATCTAGATTATCAAACACAAAACCAAAACGAGACTGTTGAATTTTCTCGGAATCACGATAATAGTTCCGACCACCAACTTGCATATTTGAAAATTCTTCCCGTAATTTCCCTGCTTCAGCCACAACTAAGGTCTTATCTGCCTTGTCCTTGGTTGCGTTCAGGATTTCCTGGCGGATAGAGCCAGCTCGCACCTCAAATTCAGCCGTACTAAGCTTCTGATTTAGTTGGCTCTGGGTATCTCTTTCTAACCTCCTCACAGATTGCCTAATATTCTCAGCAGTCACGTTGAGGGAGCTGATATCCACTTTGGTTCTGAGACCTTCAGTCAAACGCCTCACTCCAGCATCAAGCGCATCAGCGCGCTGATTAAAACGAGAGGTCATTGTTGAAATACGAGTAGAGCTCTCTTCTTGTATACGGTCTATCTGACTCGTCAGAGTCTCTGCTGTTTGCCTGACTTCTGATTTGTTAGCTTTCCCTTCCATTCTGTTCGTCAGTGCAGTTAGCCTGCCTTTAGTCGTCTCTTCATATCTTGCCTGAGAGCTTCTGACTCCAGCCAAGTCATTCTTTATCTGACCGAGAGCTTGAACTTGTTTGGAAATGTCAGTTTTAAGTTGCCTTTGCTTGGAGCTTATATCATTGGTAACTGTCTGCTTTAGAAGATTCAAATCACCCGACAAAGCCGTCTGAGCACTCCTAGTCTGCGACTTAAACGCTTCAAGTCTAGCAACAGAATCCAGACCAATCCGCTTGGCTTCCTGAGCAAGAGAGCTACTTGCGCCAGCTTGTCTCAAAGCTTCCTCAGCCTTGCGCCTTGATTCTCGTAAAGGTTCATCATGAAAGCTATTGAAACGCTGATTGATAGTGTCAGACACTTCTTGCTTGACTTCTTCTGCCTTAGCCTTGGCAAGTTCGATGGCATCCGTGATAGCTTTCTCACGCTTAGTAAATTCAGC
>NZ_VMMQ01000103.1:0-11451 GCF_013277295.1 Streptococcus sp. 477 | reverse complement strand
TTTTCTATCAACAGTAACCGTTTCGCTAACCTTACCAGTCTCTGGATTAACATCGTAGGTCGTCGTTGTGGTTACATAGCCATCCTCTCCGTCAACCATCTCAATAGAAGCTCCTCGGTCTCTACTTTCATCTTTTTCATAACGGATGACACTTGTAGGAAGGACTTCGCGGTCAACCTTGCTTTTGGCTGGAACTTTGATAACTGTATCCGTGGCTTCTTTTCTATCAACAGTAACCTTTTCGCTAACCTTACCAGTCTCTGGATTAACATCGTAGGTTCTTGTCGTGGTTACATAGCCATCTTCTCCGTCAACCATCTCAATAGAAGCTCCTCGGTCTCTACTTTCATCTTTTTCATAACGGATAACACTTGTAGGAAGGACTTCGCGGTCAACCTTGCTTTTGGCTGGAACTTTGATAACTGTATCCGTAGCTTCTTTTCTATCAACAGTAACCTTTTCGCTAACCTTACCAGTCTCTGGATTAACATCGTAGGTTCTTGTCGTGGTTACATAGCCATCCTCTCCGTCAACCATCTCAATAGAAGCTCCTCGGTCTCTACTTTCATCTTTTTCATAACGGATGACACTTGTAGGAAGGACTTCGCGGTCAACCTTGCTTTTGGCTGGAACTTTGATAACTGTATCCGTGGCTTCTTTTCTATCAACAGTAATCTTTTCGCTAACCTTACCAGTCTCTGGATTAACATCGTAGGTCGTCGTCGTGGTTACATAGCCATCCTCTCCGTCAATTGTAACAGGATTTTCATTACGGTCTCTAGTTTCATCTTTTTCAAAACGGATATTTGTACTTTTTTCGGCGATGCGTTTTTCTACCTTATCTTTAGCTGGAACTTTTACAACAGTAGGTGTAGGCTGAGTTAGTATTTTTTCAGTTGTTTCTAGTTCTGAGACTTCTCCAGTATTTGTATCTAATTTGTATGTTGTAGTGATTTCCTTAGTTCCATTTTCTCCAGGTATAGTTTCAGGGTTACTTCCTCTTGGATGTTCTAAATCTTTTTCGAACTTAACTTCTTTTGATTCAATATCTCCAACACGAACAGTAGGTTTAGTTCCGACTTTTATGATTTTCTTTTCCATAGGAGTTGTTACTTTTTCTGTAGAAGTATCCTCTACTGCTTTACCATTTTCAATTCTGTAAGTAGTAGTAATAGTTCTGATACCTAGTTTACCTTGACGATTTGGATCATCTACTTTTTTCCCTTTTTCTAACGTGGGGTCCGCCTCGTATTCTGCTTCTATTGGAATATCTTTATGCTCAATCTTATCTTTAGCAGGGACTTTTACAACAGTAGGAGTAGGCTGAGTTAGTATTTTTTCGGTTGTTTCTAGTTCTGAGACTTCTCCGGTATTTGTATCTAGTTTGTATGTTGTAGTGATTTCTTTAGTTCCTTTTTCTCCAGGTATAGTCTCAGGGTTACTTCCTTTTTGATGTTCTAAATCTTTTACGAACTTAACTTCTTCTGAATAAAAATCTTTAACACGAACAGTAGGTTTAGTACCAATTGTTATCACTTCAGTTTTAGGTTCTGTTCTTTTTTCTATTGGTGTATTAGGAGTAGGTGTACCATTAATAGGGGATACACTATATGAAGTAGTTGTAACTATTTTTCCATTTTCTCCTGGAGTTTTTACTTTTCGTGTTCTAACTTCAAGATTATCATCGTTCTCATATATTTTTTTATGATTAATCGTAGTTTCTTGAATTTTATCTTGAGCTCCGACTTTATAGACGATGTCTTGCGCTTTTTTCTCAATAGTAGTTGTGTTTTCTTTAACCGTAACCTCTCCAGTATTTTCGTTTAAAGAATAGGTAGTGGTAATTTTCTTAATACCATCCTCCCCATCACTTTCAGTTACAACATCACTTCCGATAGGTCTATTAGGGTCTTTTATATATTTAATAGAAGACTCAATTTTTTCAGTAACGACAGTAGGTTTAGTTCCGACTTTTATTACCTGTGTTGTGGGTTCTGTTATTATGACCTTCTCGGGAGTTGTTTTAAGAATTGTTTTCTCTCCTGTTTCATACTTATAGAAAACTTTATTCTTAAATGCTTTTGCTCCCAGTTTTCCAGGTGTTACTTCTTTTTTAGTATTTAATTCCATAGCGTCGTCAGCTATGTATTTTGTTTCAAAAGGTACAGCCTCCTTTGTTTTAAGATCAGTTACGATTGTAGTAAATCCTTCCTCACTTATTTCGTCGTCAGTAGACTCAAATGATTCTGCTGATGGAGGTTGTTGTGCTGCTTGGACTTCGGTGCTGGTGCTATTCATAACCGCTGCAAACGATAATCCAATAACAACAGAACCTACATACTTTCCAATTTTCCTAAGAGAGTATTGTTTTTTCATGTCTTTTCTATTCATTCTTTATCTCCTTTTTCTCCAGGTATAGTCTTAGGGTTGCTTCCTTTTTGATGTTCTAAATCTTTTTCGAACTTAACTTCCTCTGATTCAATCTCTTCAACACGAACAGTAGGTTTAGTTTCGACTTTTATAATTTTCTTTTCCATAGGAGTTGTTACTTTTTCTGTAGAAGTATCCTCTACTGCTTTACCATTTTCAATTCTGTAAGTAGTAGTAATAGTTCTGACACCTAGTTTACCTTGACGATTTGAATCATCTACTTTTTTCCCTTTTTCTAACATAGGATCGGCTTCGTATTCTGCTTCTATTGGAATTACTTTTGTTTCAACGCTATCTTTAGCTGGAACTTTAACAATAATATTTCCTACTTCATCAACATCAGTCTCCGGTTCCTCTCCTTTACGGCGGGTATCGTCTTTAATAAATGTCACTCTTGTTCCATCAGCATGAACAAAACTTGTATTCAGGATTCCTCCTAAAAATAAAGTTAGCCCGACTATCACAGAACCAAAAATCTTTCCGAGTTTACGTAATGCATAGCGCTTATTGGTATTAGATTTTGCCATTACATCCTCCTTCTAAAAGTTACTACTTAGTATAGCATATTTTCTGGCAAATGTTAAACAATATGTTTCATACATCAAATAAACTTAAAATGATATATTAATTATTGAACTAACACTTTAACTATATCGTAATCAATCTCATATATAAAGGATTGCAGACATCTTATCTAAATACATGCTAATATATTTAGATACAAACATTCCAACTTGATAACTTTCACTCATCTTTCATCATTCCTTATACAACTATGCAGTATAAATAGAATAGTTTGCGCATCAGAATGAGACTATTTTAATGTTAGATATTTTGATAGAAAAACATAAATAAAATTGGTGGAATTTAATTCCCTAACTCGATAGAGGATTCTATTTTAAATTTAACAACAGCTAGGATTACACTATAAAAAGCACATTACCACCTGTTCGGCTGGAGAATCTAGTCGATTAGCTCCCTCTTAGTTACAAGCTTAAAGCGATTTTTTAACTAATACTAAACCAGATTAAAGAAGGAACTAGAACATCTGTCTTGTACTAATCAATATGCTATTTTAAAGTTGCAAATAAACTTAGAATGCCATTTATTATATTTACAATAAATAGTTGACTTCGATAGAAACAGAAAATAGAATTCAACATTCTTCCCTACTTATCTGATAATAAATAAGATCCGCAAGATAGCCTTTTCTCTCTACACCATTAACAATCGTTTGTAGATAGGACATTCCAGCCTTCTCCATGACACGACCTGAAGCTGGGTTGAGACTGGCATATCGAGCTTTGACTTTTTGAAATCCTACTTGAGTAAAACAAAAGTCCAAGACAGCTTTTAAGGCCTCTGTCATAAGACCACGACCCCAATAGTTTTTTCCTAAAATATAGCCAATTTCACAAGAAGAATTGTTCTCATCTATTGCAACGATGCTGATATCTCCTATCACTTGCTCTGGGTTTTCTTTGAGACAAATAGCCCATTTGTAATAGTTGGGATTAGTATAGGAAGCAACCCAGTTACGAATCGAATTTCGAGTCACCACGACATCAGGATGGGGATCCCAGGTAACATAGGTCAGATTCTCAGCGGATGAAGCCCAATTTTGAAACATAGCTTCTGAATCACTCTCCACAAATCTTCTTAAAATCAAACGTTCTGTCTGTAATATTTGCGTACCGATAGCTTTCATGATGCTACCTCACTTCCTTATTTCTATGCTCGTAGTAAAAAGGCTCAACTCAGTAACAGCTAGAAAACGAGTTTGTCTTCTAATTTCTTGACGCAGTCGCTGCCTGGTTTGAAATGCGCTCTAGCAAGCTTTTTCAAACCTAGTCATCGTTGCAGGGGTAAGACGATGAAATCGAACTCTTCGAGTTACCGAATCTGCCTCATTTTCTTATTTCTAAACTCGGGGTTCAAGATCCCCCAGACCTTCTCTCACTTTCTTATTTCAAGGTGAGAGGCTGAAAACCTCCACTGGAGGTTTTTCTTGCTTTTTAATTTCAGGGCAAGAAGCTAAAAAGGTTCCCCGAACCTTTTTACTCCCAAAAGTCATCAAATACGGTGATGGGTAGGTGGCGTTTATGTTGGCCTTTGTGCCACCAGTTTTCGATTCTTGCTTGGGCTTCTGGGCTGATTGTTTTGCCTTCTAGGTAGTCGTCAATCTCTTCATAAGTGACTCCGAGGGCTACTTCGTCAGCTAGACCTGGTTTATCTTCTTCTAGGTCTGCTGTTGGGATTTTTTCATAAAGGGCTGGGTCTGCACCAAGTTCCTTCAAGAGTTGTTTTCCTTGACGTTTATTGAGGCGATAAAGAGGGAGAATATCTGCACCACCGTCACCAAACTTGGTAAAGAAACCTGTGATATTTTCCGCGGCGTGGTCTGTCCCAATGACCGCTCCACTATGGGCACCCGCAAGGGCATATTGGGCAATCATACGACTACGAGCCTTGATATTGCCCTTGTTAAAATCTGAAACAGGACTACCTGTCGCTTCAACAGCAGCTGTCATAGCGTCAGCTGATTCCTTAATATTGACGACTAAACTGACATCTGGCTGGATGAAGTCTAGGGCTTTTTGAGCGTCTGCTTCATCGGCTTGTACTCCATAAGGCAGGCGGACAGCGATAAATTTGTAGCTGTCGTCTCCCGTTTCTGCTCGCAGTTCTTCCATAGCTAGTTGAGCCAAACGACCTGCCAAAGTCGAGTCCTGCCCTCCAGAAATCCCTAGCACAAAAGTTTTAAGAAAGGGATGTTTTTTCAGGTATCTTTTTAAGAAATCAATAGAACGACGGATTTCTTCCTGGGCATCAATCACTGGTTTGACACCCAGCTCTTGGATAATCGTTTCTTGCAAACTCATTCTTCTTCTCCTTCACCGAGGGCTTCCTTACGCATTTTGTCAATCAAGTCCATCTTGTCTTGCCATACATCACGCGCCAAATCCACTGGATAGTGCTGCGGATTGAGTACACGCTTGTACTCATCCCAAAGCTTGTCAAATTCCTTACGAGCATAATCCTGAATCTCAGTCAAGCTAGGCAAGTTATAAATCAATTTCCCGTCTTTGAAAATATCCACCAAGAGAGGAACAGCATCAAAATTACGAACGGTCTTCTTGATGTATGTGTAAGTCGGATGGAACATCTTGATTTCAGTCATGCTGGCAACATCTACGCCGTCATAAGTGATGTAATCACCCTCTGACTTGCCTTTTTCACGACTGGTAATGCGCCACACCTGCTTCTTACCTGGCGTAGACACTTTTTCCGCATTATTAGACAGTTTGATAGTATTACGCATCTTACCATTTTCATCTTCAATCGCAACAATCTTATAAACCGCCCCAAGAGCTGGTTGGTCATAGGCTGTAATCAGCTTAGTTCCCACACCCCAGACATCAATCTTGGCCTTTTGCATCTTGAGGTTGAGGATAGTATTTTCATCTAGGTCATTTGAAGCATAAATCTTAGCTTCTGTAAAGCCAGCCTCGTCCAATTGCTGACGGACTTTCTTAGAAATGTAGGCAATATCCCCAGAGTCAATCCGCACACCCATAAAGTTAATCTGATCACCCAGCTCACGCGCCACCTGAATGGCAGCTGGTACACCGATGCGAAGGGTGTCATAGGTATCCACAAGAAAGACACAATTTTTGTGGGTCGCAGCGTAAGCCTTGAAAGCTTCATAGTCATTGCCATAAACCTGTACCAAGGCATGGGCATGGGTTCCCAAAACAGGAATGTCAAAGAGCTTACCCGCACGCACGTTGCTGGTTCCATTGGCGCCACCAATCACCGCTGCGCGTGTTCCCCAGATGGCCGCATCCATTTCTTGAGCCCGACGTGTCCCAAACTCCATCAAGGGTTCATCTTCGATAACCGAACGAATACGAGCTGCCTTGGTCGCTACCAAGGTCTGGTAGTTGACGATGTTCAAAAGAGCCGTTTCGACCAACTGACATTGGGCTAGAGGGCCTTCCACCTGCACAATAGGCTCATTAGCAAAAACCAAGTCCCCTTCTTGGGCAGAACGAACGGCCAACTCCAACTTGAAATTGCGAAGATAGTCCAAGAATGCCCCATGATAGCCTAGCGACTCCAAATAGGCAATATCACTATCTGAAAAACACAAGTCTTCAAGATAATTCACAATTCTTTCCAAACCTGCAAAAACCGCATAGCCGTTCTTAAAAGGCTGTTGACGGAAATACACCTCAAAGACCGCCTTCTTATTGTGAATCCCTTGGTCAAAGTAAACCTGCATCATGTTGATCTGGTACAAGTCCGTGTGCAATGTCAAACTATCATCTGGATACATACTTTTCCTACTTCCTTAGCTAGAAACCCATGAAAATTTTCAAGAACTTTCATGTATTCCAATAAATTAGTACTATTATATCACATTTTAGCTGGATTGAGAAAAGAGTAACAAGCTATTCACCACTCTCCAATTCATCCATATCTTGTTCAAACTTTTTCTGAGCCCATTCTCCATAGCTCTTCAGACCGAGATTGCCAATAAAGACCCAGGGAAGGTAAATGACATAAGTAATTGCCCAAGCAGACAGGTATTTAACGTTCAAAGGATTGTGCTGATAAATTTCTATGTTGAATTGATAATTCTGCAACATCAAAAGAGCCGTAATCGCCAAGGTTAGGAAAAAACAACCCAAAATCGTAAAATGAAAACGACTATAGTAGGTCACTCCCAGATAACGGGCACGATTGAAAAAGAAGAAAATTCCTACTATCAGAATATAGACTAGAAAATTCGGATTAAACAGAGAGGGAGCTAATACAGCCACCAAATAGCTTAGAAGCACAAGCCCAATGAAGAGGGTAAAGGATTCCGCTCCAGCTTTATTGATTAGTTGTTCTTCTCTTTCGTCAAGTAATTGATAATGAATGAATTTATTTACCATCTTCTTCCTCCCAAAATAGTTGGTCTAGGGTTTTCCCTAAACATCTGCAAATGGACTGGCAGAGTGAGAGACTGGGATTGTATTTCCCCGCCTCTATCAAACCAATAGTCTGGCGCGTCACCCCAACAGCCTCTGCCAGTTGACCTTGTGTTAAATCAAGCTCTACACGAGCTAATTTTAATTTTAAATTTTTAGCCACCTGCGTCCTCCTTATAGTTTTAATATTCATCTACTCTTAAAAAATTCCAAACTAACACAAGCTGTCAGCTATTTATTATAACCTCATTAATTAGCACTCCAATATTATCTTCAGCCTAAAATCAGTATGTTGGATTGTTTGAAATAAACTTCCTAGTTTACTCTTTTATTTTTATTTAGTATTAGCTTTAGTAGGAGCTTTTAAACGAGTTTTTATTGCTTATATTTCTTGTTTAGTTTAGTTGGTTTCATATCACTATTATATAATGCTTTTGGAAATGAGCCTAGTATAAGTCAAAAACGTGTTGAATAGTGAAAGCAGGAGCATACCAAGATGACTGATTTTTTTATTGTATTTTAGGTATGCAAAATAATACTAAATGAAACTAAAATGAATACTTCTTGCTTTTCTTGAGAGTGAAAAAGTACAATAAAATGATTGTAGTGATTACCACAAGATACTGACTAATAGACATCGTATTTGAAGCCACAAATACAGGTAAAGAATAAAAAGGAAGAAGTTCAATTGCTTTGATAAACAAATCATTACTAGTATTCATCATAATCGTATTTAATATATTAGGGATAAAGAGTAGTAAAGCTACTAAAATACCAAATACCAAGCCACTTTTCAATTTGTATAAATAGAAAATGTAAGATAATAGAAAATAAAATAGGACTAACAAAATTGTATTGACTACAATGGCTACTATAAAATCTAATCCTAAATCACCTGGAACACCCAATTTACTTACGATGACTAGTAACACAATGCCATTCAAAGCATAAATAATGGAAACTGAGATGGCATATAGAAAATTAGACAAGACGTAAATCATCCGATTTTTCTGTTGATTATAAAATAAACTGATCGTATTGTGGGAAAAATCCCTGCTAATAATTCGGTTAGCATGTATAACAGCCATTAACATACCGAGCATAGCATAAAAGTTTGAAATATGCTTAATACCAAGTGATGTCCCTTGAGTATTTAGAATAAAGAATGTAACCAATATCGGCGGTATAAACGAGATAATCAAACCGAGATATATTACGCCTGATGAATATAAATCCCTTATATTTTCTTTAAGAAAATTCAATTTATTTAATTTCATGATGATAACCTTCCTTTATTTTGAACGATTTAGATAAATATCTTTAAGCGTCTCTTTTTTAGTTTCAAAATCAACTACTTTAATAGAGTTTTCATTAAAAAATTTAAAAAGCTCACTACTTTGAATATTACCAGACATAGTAATTTTCAGTCCCTCTTCCTGAACAATATCCCCAAATTCTTGTTTGGTAATGAAAATGTCTTTATTTGTAGCTGATGAAAAAGCTATCTCAAACAAGCAATTATGACTATCTTTTCCTACTTTTTGGAATGTCAAAAACCCGTTCTCCAAGAAAAGGACTCTCTCACAAATTTCTTCAATATCTTCTAATTTATGACTCGATATTAAAATTCCCACATTTTCATGTAAAGCTAAATTTTTTAGAACCGCTAAAACTATTTGTGACGATTCAATATCTAAACCATTAGTCGGTTCATCTAAAATCAATATATCAGGTTCCGTAACGAGAGTTAGAAGCAAGGCTAATTTTTGTTTTGTACCCAAAGAATAGGTCTTTACTTTTTTATTAATAGACTGAGTCAAATCTAACTCTTGGATCAAACTTCTAAATCTTTCTTGATTGTAGTCAACACCATATAAATTTGACAAATATTTTAAATTCTCTAAACCTGTTTTAGATAAAAATAATTTTGGTTCTTCGATTAAATAGCCAACATTATCACTGCTTATAATATTCCCTGAAGTCGGTTGATTATTCTGAACAAGAATTTTCATCAACGTACTCTTACCAACTCCATTTCTCCCTACTAGACCAACAATTTCACCCTTGTTAAGTGCAAAATTTATATCTTTGAGAATGATTGAATGACCATAATGCTTACTTACATTTATAACTTCCATTTTTCAATTCCTCCATTAATATTCTCGGTTTTCTCTTTGATTCCCATTAATTTTAAAAAGTTGCGCCTCTTTTTAACAACATTATATCATATATCTAACTTAATGCAATATATAGATGTCATTTTGTACAATTTTATTAACAAAAAACTCTCTACCACATAAATGATAAAGAGTTTTCTGCTTATTAATTTTTTTCAAAATATCTAAGACATCGCTTCTTTGTTTAATTTGATAAACTTTGATACCTAAGCTCCGACTTTATCACTTAAAAATAAAAAAGGACAGCTAATCCCTTGCACATCAAGGGATTTCGCCATTCTTTAATCTCGTTTAAGTGTTGTATATGGAGCTTTGCATAATTTTTTAAAACTAAACAACTACATTAAGCACGCACTGTGACGCTGGTTCCATCTTCCTTATAAAGATTGATGAGACCTTCTTTGAGAGCTCGAACCATATCTCCAGCTTGAACAGGTTGTGGGACTTTGATTGTCAAGAGTTCCATCGGATTTGGAGCGCGGTCGATTTTATTACCTTTGGCATCATGCAAATCTTCGATATAGGTTTCAAAATGACGGAAACCTGGGCCATAAAACTCAACTTGGTCGCCTTCATTAATGACGTTCCGTTGACGAATGGTTGCTGTTTGTGTCGCATCATCATAAGAAACCACTTCAGCGACAAACTTGTACTCAGGAATTTTACGACGAGCACCAAACAACTGCTCATTTTCAGATGGTGTACCGTAGTAGAAACCTGTTGCCAATTCACGTTGGGCAACCTTCCACATCTCGTCCACCAAATCTTGTTTGATAGCTTCAAACTTTTCTGGACTTTCTAGATAAGCATCAACAGCCGCCTTGTAGCAGTTGGTTACAGTTGAAACATAGTGAATAGACTTCATACGTCCTTCAATTTTAAGACTATCCACACCATTTTTAATCATATCTGGGATATGGTCAATCATAGACATATCAACGGCTGACATCGAAAATTCTTCTGGAATCTCTCCCTTAAGGCTCTTACGTTCTTTCCCAAAAGGCATATCGTAAAGGTCATATTTCCAACGGCAAGACTGAGAACATCCACCACGGTTGGCATCACGCATACTCATGTGGTTTGAAAGAGTACAACGACCAGAGTAAGAAATACACATGGCTCCGTGGACAAAGGCTTCAATCTCAACATCTGTACGTTTGCGGATTTCAGCTAATTCTTCCATCGAAACCTCACGCGCCAAAACGACACGAGTCAAGCCCAGTTCTTTCCAGAACTCAAGGGTTTCATAGTTAGTTGCACTTGCTTGGGTAGAGAGGTGGATTTCAAGACCAGGCGCTTCAGTCGCTGCAATCATGATCAAGGCTGGGTCAGATACGATAACTGCGGCAATCCCGATATCACGTAGTTTACGGAACCACTCACCAGCACCAGCTTCATTTCCTTCGTGCATAACCATATTGGCAGCTACATAGACTTTGGCACCGTACTTGGCCGCAAACTGGACACCTTCTTCCATCTGTTCAAAGGTAAAGTTTCCGGCACGGCTACGAAGACCATAGGCCTGACCACCAATAAAGACAGCATCTGCCCCATACTGAACAGCTACCTTTAGCTTCTCTAAAGTCCCTGCAGGTGATAAAACCTCAGGACGTTTTAATGTTTTTGTCATGTTTTCTCCTATTTGCAATATAAAAGTTTGACGTATTTCCTTCTCATTTTTATAGTAAATAAGGGATAAAATCAAGCCTAGACAGATTGTTTTGACAATTCTAATCTTTTAATACTCTTCGAAAATCTCTTCAAACCACGTCAGCTTCCATCTGCAACCTCAAAACACTGTTTTGAGCAACCTGCGGCTATCTTCCTAATTTGCTCTTTGATTTTCATTGATACTATCCTAAAAT
>NZ_VMMQ01000102.1:0-1750 GCF_013277295.1 Streptococcus sp. 477 | reverse complement strand
GTTCCATATAGAGCTAGAGAGCAGGGGAAAACATGCCTAACAGAATAAGTCACCTTATTTTAAAAATCGAGCATCAAACCAAGGGAGGAGTCTGCCCTTTTTTAGGAAAAAATCAAGACAAATCTCCTCAATCATGTCTCGAACATCAGAAATTAAGCAAAATCACCAGAAGGATAGTAGTTTAACTAGCTTTTCTGGTGATTTTCGAAGAGTATTGTTTCTTGCGTCATACTTCAAATAGTCTAGCCACATACATTTGAAGCTGCTACCTCAATACAAACAGTCTTGAGGGTCGCTCTTGGGTTCACCGATAGATAATAGACACGTAGGCCTTGCACATCAGATTTATAGTATATTAAAATAATATATGAACAAATCGATTAGGAAAGGCAAATTAATTTTTATACTCAATGAAAATCAAAGAGCAAACTAGGAAACTAGCCGCAGGCCGTACTTGAGTACGGTAAGGCGACGTTGACGTGGTTTGAAGAGATTTTCGAAGAGTATTAGAAATGTTTTAGTAGCTATGATGTCCTATTCCAGATTCAATCCACTATACGATAGACTCGTCGTATAAAAAAACTGCAATCCACAGATTGCAGCCTTTCTTTATTTTCTGCCTTGATAGCGACTAGTCAGGATGAAAATCACGGTAAAGACCAACATCATGACACCATAAACAGGTAATGTTTGTCCTGTTAAGGTCGAAATTTCAAGTAATTTTTGAATTCTTGGGAAGAGAGCTGTAGCTAGGAAGCCTCCTACTGACCAAACAATCAAGAGGACACGCCAGAGGGTAAATGGCATGCAGGCTCTAAATACAGATAAGAAACCGATAGACCCAAGTAGATAATAGAGGAGGGTTGAGATTTCTAACTCAGACCAACCTTGGCTACTTCCAAACATTTTCACAAAAAGAACGCTGAACACGACCATGAGAGCGCTTGGTAGGGCACGAAGCATGGATCTTCTGAGGAAGTTTGGCTCAACAGGTTTGATATTTCGCTCAAAAGTCAGAACGAATGGTGGGAAACCTTCCACAAACTGGTCAATCATGGTAATCTGGATCGGAATGAAGGGGAAAATCAAAATCCACTCTGACCGACCTAGTAAAGCACTGGCAATACAGATGACTGCTAACAGGAAGGAATAGATGGTCTTTATCAAGAAAATCGGGGCGATATGGGCAATGTTATTGACCACGCGACGACCCTCGAAGAGAATCTCAGGAACATCATTAAAGTCTGAGTTCAAGAGAACCAGATTGGCAATCTGACGGGTTGCTGGATCCCCCTCCGCCATCACGATAGAACAATCCGCCTCACGAAGGGCCAAGATATCATTAACCCCGTCCCCTGTCATAGCCGTTGTATGACCCGCTTTTTTCAACGTTTGGATGATGAGTTTCTTTTGATGAGGGGAAACACGTCCGAAAATAGCTGTCTCCTCCGCCATGGCCATCAATTCCTCATCGATGATTTTCGAACAATCTACATAGCTATGGTAGTCCGCAAAACCAGCCTTCTGGGCAATGCTGGACACCGTAACGGGATTGTCACCAGAGATAATCTTGAGGCCCACTTCCTGAGAACGGAGATAGTCCAGCGTCTCTGCTGCTTCCTCTCGAATAGGGTCCAAGATTTCCAACAAGGCCAGAGCCTGAATATCAGAAGGTTTCTGTGGTTTGTGATGGTCTAATTTCTCCTGACTGAGAGCTAAGACCAAGACACGTGATACTCAATCATTTTCA
>NZ_VMMQ01000101.1:0-3739 GCF_013277295.1 Streptococcus sp. 477 | reverse complement strand
TGGCTTGAAGCCATAATAACCGATCTCATTGCTGAGAATCGGTTTTCTAAATAAATCAGGTCAGCTGTTTACATAAGATAAATTATGTAAACAAACTCTACAACAACAAATCTTTTACTTTTCCAATTTCACTTTTTGGAATAACCAGGTGAATCATATTACCCAGATACATTCTGGTTGAGCCGTTAACTGTTTGGCTCTTTCCATTATGGACTTGGGTAGTGATGAGGACGTTGTGTGGTAAGTTGAGTTCGTGTACTTGTTTTCCAGCAATCTTATCAGAAACTGGTATTTCGATAAGGGTAACTTCTCCTTCACTGGATACTTCTTCTGGAAGCATTTTTTCCAGTATGGCTTCATAGACTGGTGTACCCTTGAGCAAATCCATGATAATATAAGAAACAAGAGTGACAAGACCAAGTGGCATGAGGTTGCGAATATCTCCTACCATCTCAGTTACGAGGATCATGGCAGTTAAGGGAGCTTTTGATATTGCTCCAAAATAGCCACTCATTCCTAGAATGACAAATATAGGGAATTGCTCTTGACTGACAAGTCCAAGATTGACACAGATAACACCAACTAGGGCACCAAGTAAGGAACCGAGAGCCAGAATTGGTAGGAAAATTCCTCCTGGAAGACCACTTCCATAACTAATCATGCTCCAGATAAAGCGAATTAAAAAGTAAGCTAATAGAACTTGAAAACTAAAATCTTGCTCAGTTAAGGAAAGAACAAGCTGATTTCCACCACCAAGGACGTGGGGTAAAAAAATTCCGACTGGTATGATGAGAATGAAGGCCAGAATTGGATAATGAGCTCTATCCAAATGGATTTTTTGACCAATCCAATCATAAAGTCTACCGACATCGAGCACAGCTTTTTCATAGAGAAAACCGGAAAATCCAAGGAAAATTCCCATCACAAGATAAATCCAGTATTGATCTAGGGTCATGAGAGGAATGTTATCTGGCATATCCAATACTGGTGTCAAACCGAACATGAGCAGAGACACAAAGTTTGCTACGATGCTGGCTGCTAGTGTAGAAACCCAGAAAAAGCGCGAAAAATGGTGATAAACTTCTTCTACTACAAAGAGGAGGCCTGCTATTGGTGCATTAAAGGCTGCGGCTAAACCTGCTGCAGCTCCACTGGCAATTAAGGAACGTTCCTCTACTGGACTGGATTTGAGCCACTTGGCAATTCCTTTACCACCAACTGCTCCCAGTTGGATACTTGGCCCTTCACGCCCCAGCATAAGGCCGCTGGCAATAGCAAGCATTCCTAGCACATATTTTTTCCAAAGAACGCCCCACCAGTTGAGGGACATGAGGCCTTTCAGTTCGGCTTCGACTTGCGGAATTCCTGAGCCTTTGATATCTTTTTCTGATCGAGTTAATTTAGCACTGAGCCAACAGATGAGTATATAAAACAAAACCAGTACAAAAAGATTGCGCACTAGGTGCCCTTGATCTTGATAAAGTCCTTGTATCAGGTGGAAGCCCTTTTCAATTAAGAAACGAAAGGATCCGACGATAATTCCAACGACGAGGCCGACAATGATTCCTCGACCAACTTGGGATAGGATAGTGCTGGATGCAAAGGCGAATTCTTTCTTAGAACGGACTATTTCCGACTGTTCCTCCATGGTATTTCCTTTCAATTAACTTTCTTTTTTACCTAAAACCAGTGATTTAACAGGTTCAAAGCTGGTTCGGTGAATTGGGGTAACTCCTAGTTTTTCGAGTCCTTCTAGGTGTTTAGCTGTTCCATATCCTGCATTAGTAGCGAAATCATAGCCAGGAAACCGCTGATCGTATTCCTTCATCAATTCATCACGGGTCACCTTGGCTACTATAGAAGCTGCTGCGATAGAGAGGGAATTAGCATCACCTTTGATGATGGCAGTTTGTGAAATGGGCAATTCCAGTTTCATGGCATCTATCAGGAGGTGATCAGGTTGAGGACTGAGCTGGGAGATTGCTTCTTCCATAGCTAGTTTGGTTGCTTCATAGATATTGATTTGGTCGATGACCTGATTATCTATGATACCAATTCCAATCGACAAGGCTTGGTTTTGAACGGCTTGGAAAATCTCCAGATGTTTCTTTTTAGGAATTTTCTTGCTGTCATTGAGGCCTCTAATCTTACAATTTTTAGGTAAAATAACAGCTGCAGCGACTACAGGACCAGCAAGAGGACCACGACCAACCTCATCAATACCTGCTATCAAGGTCAATCCTTGCTTGTAAAGTTCTTTTTCATAGGAAAGCATGGATTCCAAACGAAAATCCTCATCCAATTCAGCCTGAATGGCTTTTTTACGCTTGCTGATTTCCTTTTGAACTCCAGAGCGACTATCCTGTTCGAGTTGTAAAAAAAGAGGGTTATCTAAGTCCTTGACCGTCACAAGGAGTTCTTTGATTTCTTTAATCGTTGCCATCGAGGTCTTCCAATGTATCTAAGGTATAGTTACCGAGTTTTCCATCACGGACTTCCTTCACGAAGAGACTGTAAAAACGGTCATAGTCATCACGGAAACCGAGGGCGCGGGTCATATCCATAATAATCACAGGCGCTTCTTCTTCAATTTTCATTTGTTTGAAGCGTTCATCCAGCTTTTCTGGATAATGTTCTTTGAAATAATTGATACCAAAAATGGTAACCTCATCCATAGGAAGCAACTGATCCTTGATAGCTCCAGTCAATGCCAACTTAAGTGCAACAGTTTCATCCTCAAACTTAGGCCAGAGAATCCCCGGTGTATCCAAGATTTCCAGATCTTTATTGGTTTTAAGCCATTGTTGACCTTTTGTGACCCCTGGCTTGTTTCCAACAACAGCAATCTTTTTACCAGCCAAACGGTTCATCAGAGTTGATTTACCAGCGTTTGGAATCCCGATAATCATGGTACGCAAGGTTTCAATCTGAATCCCACGTTCTTTCTGGCGAGCAATCTTATCAGCCATGAGCTTCTTAGCCGCATCTGTTACAACTTTTACAGTCACTTGCTCTTTGGAGTTGATAGCTAGCGTCTGGATTCCTTGTGATTCAAAATACTGACGCCATTCCTTGGTCATTGCTGGATCAGCCAAGTCGGCCTTGTTTAAAATCAAGAGTTTTGGTTTATCACCAACAATCTTGGTCAACATAGGATTTTGACTAGATAGAGGTAAGCGTGCATCAACTAAAATCGTCACAAAATCAACAAATTTTAAATTTTCCTGAACCTGTCGACGCGCTTTAGACATGTGACCAGGAAACCATTGAATAGTAGCCATTGAGTTTTTTTCCTTTCGTAGCAAGGGTTTAGATCCCCTATTTTATTTTACTATCGTTTGAACATAAAGAGTTCTCAAATGAATGATGTCCAAACACTTCTTGTTTTATGACATAGAAATCTACCTTATATTATATCATGCCTTCCTTATTTTGTCCGATGATAGCCTTTCAAGTACCCTATATATAGTAGATTAAAACAAGATGTGAACAAATCGATTAGGAAAGTCAAATTAATTTCTAGAAATATTTTAACATCTATAACGTACTATTCTAAAGTAAGCGCGTCATAACAAGGTATCGTATCTATCCTAATTCCCCAACTTCCGGTATACTAAATAAAAATAGTTATCGGAGGAAAGGTAGTGTACTATGATGATTCAACTAAACGATTTAGGTCAAGTTCACCTTGTTTGTGGGAAAACGGATATGAGGCAGGGAATTGATTCACTGGCTTATC
>NZ_VMMQ01000100.1:0-12247 GCF_013277295.1 Streptococcus sp. 477 | reverse complement strand
CTGATGAGAATCACAACAGCCTCATTCGTAGATGGTTACCTAAGGGAACTAAGGAAACGACTCCCAAAGAAGTCACATTCATCTAAAATTGGATTAATAACTATCCTAAAAAATGCTTGAACTACAAATCACCCAGAGAAGACTTCTTCATGGCTAACTTGAACTTGAAATTTGGCCTCCTTATCCTATTTGTCTGACTAGTGCAAGCTGGTCGGATTTGTGGTAAAATAGATAAGATATGACAAAAGAATTTCATCATGTAACGGTCTTACTCCACGAAACGATTGATATGCTTGACGTAAAGCCCGACGGTATCTACGTTGATGCGACTTTGGGTGGAGCAGGCCATAGCGAGTATTTATTAAGTAAATTAAGTGAAAAAGGTCATCTCTATGCCTTTGACCAGGACCAGAATGCCATTGACAATGCGCAAAAACGCTTGGCACCTTACATTGAAAAGGGAATGGTGACCTTTATCAAGGATAACTTCCGTCATTTACAGGCACGTTTGCGCGAAGCTGGTGTTCAGGAAATTGATGGAATTTGTTATGACTTGGGAGTGTCTAGTCCTCAATTAGACCAGCGTGAGCGTGGTTTTTCTTATAAAAAGGATGCGCCACTGGACATGCGGATGAATCAGGATGCTAGTCTGACAGCCTATGAAGTGGTGAACCATTATGACTATCATGACTTGGTCCGTATTTTCTTCAAGTATGGAGAGGACAAATTCTCTAAACAGATTGCGCGTAAGATTGAACAAGCACGTGAAGTCAAGTCAATCGAGACTACGACTGAGTTAGCAGAGATTATCAAGTCGGCCAAACCTGCCAAGGAGCTCAAGAAGAAGGGTCATCCTGCTAAGCAGATTTTCCAGGCTATTCGAATTGAAGTCAATGATGAACTGGGAGCGGCAGATGAGTCCATCCAGCAGGCTATGAATATGTTGGCTCTGGATGGTAGGATTTCAGTGATTACCTTTCATTCCTTGGAAGACCGCTTGACCAAGCAGTTATTCAAGGAAGCTTCAACAGTTGAAGTTCCAAAAGGCTTACCCTTCATCCCAGATGATCTCAAGCCCAAGATGGAATTGGTGTCCCGTAAGCCAATCTTGCCAAGTGCAGAAGAATTAGAAGCCAATAACCGCTCGCACTCAGCCAAGTTGCGCGTGGCCAGAAAAATTCACAAGTAAGAGGGAAAAAGATGGCAGAAAGAATGGAAAAAACAGGTCAAATACTACAGATGCAACTTAAACGGTTTTCGCGTGTGGAAAAAGCTTTTTACTTTTCCATTGCTGTAACCACTCTTATTGTAGCCATTAGTATTATTTTTATGCAGACCAAGCTCTTGCAAGTGCAGAATGATTTGACAAAAATCAATGCGCAGATAGAGGAAAAGAAGACCGAATTGGACGATGCCAAGCAAGAGGTCAATGAACTATTACGTGCAGAACGTTTGAAAGAAATTGCCAATTCACACGATTTGCAATTAAACAATGAAAATATTCGAATAGCGGAGTAAGATATGAAGTGGACAAAAAAAGTAATCCGTTATGCGACCAAAAATCGGAAATCGCCGGCTGAAAACAGACGCAGAGTTGGAAAAAGTCTGAGTTTATTATCTGTCTTTGTTTTTGCCGTTTTTTTAGTCAATTTTGCGGTCATTATTGGGACGGGCACTCGCTTTGGAACAGATTTAGCGAAGGAAGCTAAGAAGGTTCATCAAACCACCCGTACAGTTCCTGCCAAACGTGGGACTATTTATGACCGAAATGGAGTCCCGATTGCTGAGGATGCGACATCTTATAATGTCTATGCGGTTATTGATGAGAACTATAAGTCAGCAACGGGTAAGATTCTTTACGTAGAAAAAACACAATTTAACAAGGTTGCAGAGGTCTTTCATAAGTATCTGGACATGGAAGAATCCTATGTAAGAGAGCAACTCTCGCAACCTAATCTCAAGCAAGTTTCCTTTGGTTCGAAGGGCAATGGGATTACCTATGCCAATATGATGTCTATCAAAAAAGAGTTGGAAACTGCAGAGGTCAAGGGGATTGATTTTACAACCAGTCCCAATCGTAGTTACCCAAACGGACAATTTGCTTCTAGTTTTATCGGATTAGCTCAGCTCCATGAAAATGAAGATGGAAGCAAGAGCTTGCTGGGAACCTCTGGAATGGAGAGTTCCTTGAACAGTATTCTTGCAGGGACAGACGGCATTATTACCTATGAAAAGGATCGTCTGGGTAATATTGTACCTGGAACAGAACAAGTTTCCCAACAAACGGTAGATGGCAAGGATGTTTATACAACCATTTCCAGCCCTCTCCAGTCCTTTATGGAAACCCAGATGGATGCTTTTCAAGAGAAGGTAAAAGGAAAGTACATGACAGCGACTTTGGTCAGTGCTAAAACAGGGGAAATTCTGGCAACAACGCAACGACCAACCTTTGATGCCGATACTAAGGAAGGAATCACTAAGGACTTTGTCTGGCGTGATATTCTTTATCAAAGTAACTATGAGCCAGGTTCCACTATGAAAGTGATGATGTTGGCTGCTGCTATTGATAATAATACCTTTCCAGGAGGAGAAGTCTTTAATAGTAGTGAGTTAAAAATTGCAGATGCCACGATTCGAGATTGGGACGTTAATGAAGGATTGACTGGTGGCAGAATGATGACTTTTTCTCAAGGTTTTGCACACTCAAGTAACGTTGGGATGACCCTCCTTGAGCAAAAGATGGGAGATGCTACCTGGCTTGATTATCTTAATCGTTTTAAATTTGGTGTTCCGACCCGTTTCGGTTTGACGGATGAGTATGCTGGTCAGCTTCCTGCGGATAATATTGTCAACATTGCGCAAAGCTCATTTGGACAAGGGATTTCAGTGACCCAGACGCAAATGATTCGTGCCTTTACAGCCATTGCTAATGACGGTGTCATGCTGGAACCTAAATTTATTAGTGCCATTTATGATCCAAATGATCAAACTGCTCGGAAATCTCAAAAAGAAATTGTGGGAAATCCTGTTTCTAAAGATGCAGCTAGTCTAACTCGGACTAACATGGTTTTGGTAGGGACGGATGCGGTTTATGGAACCATGTATAACCACAGCACAGGCAAGCCAACTGTAACTGTTCCTGGGCAAAATGTAGCCCTCAAGTCTGGTACGGCTCAGATTGCTGACGAGAAAAATGGTGGTTATCTAGTTGGGTTAACCAACTATATTTTCTCGGCTGTATCGATGAATCCGGCTGAAAATCCTGATTTTATCTTGTATGTGACGGTCCAACAACCTGAACATTATTCAGGTATCCAGTTGGGAGAATTTGCCAATCCTATCTTGGAGCGGGCTTCAGCTATGAAAGACTCTCTCAATCTTCAAACAACAGCTAAAGCTTTGGAGCAAGTAAGTCAACAAAGTCCTTATCATATGCCTAGTGTCAAGGATATTTCACCTGGTGATTTAGCAGAAGAATTGCGTCGCAATCTTGTACAACCTATTGTTGTGGGAACAGGAACGAAGATTAAAAACAGTTCTGCTGAAGAAGGGAAGAATCTTGCCCCAAATCAGCAAGTCCTAATCTTATCTGATAAAGCAGAGGAAGTTCCAGACATGTATGGTTGGACAAAGGAGACTGCTGAGACCTTTGCTAAGTGGCTCAATATAGAACTTGCATTTGAAGGTTCGGGCTCTACTGTGCAGAAGCAAGATGTTCGAGCTAACACAGCTATCAAGGATATTAAAAAAATTACATTAACTTTAGGAGACTAATATGTTTATTTCCATCAGTGCTGGAATTGTGACATTTTTACTAACTTTAGTAGGAATTCCGGCCTTTATCCAATTTTATAGAAAGGCGCAAATTACAGGCCAGCAGATGCATGAGGATGTCAAACAGCATCAGGCAAAAGCTGGGACTCCTACAATGGGAGGTTTGGTTTTCTTAATTACTTCTGTTTTGGTTGCTTTCTTTTTCGCCCTATTTAGTAGCCAATTCAGCAATAATGTGGGAATGATTTTGTTCATCTTGGTCTTGTATGGCTTGGTCGGATTTTTAGATGACTTTCTCAAGGTCTTTCGTAAAATCAATGAGGGGCTAAATCCCAAGCAGAAATTGGCTCTTCAGCTTCTAGGTGGAGTTATCTTCTATCTTTTCTATGAGCGTGGGGGCGATATCCTGTCTGTATTTGGTTATCCAGTTCATTTGGGATTTTTCTATATTTTCTTCGCTCTTTTCTGGCTAGTCGGTTTTTCAAATGCAGTCAACTTGACAGACGGTATTGACGGTCTGGCTAGTATTTCCGTTGTGATTAGTTTGTCTGCCTATGGAGTTATTGCCTATGTGCAAGGCCAGATGGATATTCTCCTGGTGATTTTTGCCATGATTGGTGGTTTGCTCGGTTTCTTCGTCTTTAACCATAAGCCTGCCAAGGTATTTATGGGAGATGTGGGAAGTTTGGCTCTCGGTGGAATGCTGGCAGCTATCTCTATGGCCCTCCACCAAGAATGGACTCTCTTGATTATCGGAATTGTTTATGTCTTTGAAACAACTTCGGTTATGATGCAAGTCAGCTATTTCAAACTGACAGGTGGCAAACGTATTTTCCGTATGACGCCTGTACATCACCATTTTGAGCTTGGGGGATTGTCTGGTAAAGGAAATCCTTGGAGCGAGTGGAAGGTTGACTTCTTCTTTTGGGGAGTGGGACTTCTAGCAAGTCTTTTGACCCTAGCAATTTTGTATTTGGTATAAGAATAGCACCCTGATGTTTCAGGGTGTTTTTGCTTTTTAAAAAATATTGGTCAATTAAAGTCAAAACTCTTGACCTTTTCTGACCAATGTAGTATATTATGAACGTAAGGTAAATGAAAGCCTTACTAGAACACTTATTTAAAGTAAAATAGAAAGAGGTGGGTCTATGTTTCATCTAGAAATCTTCAGAAGTAAAGATAGTCTACTCCTGCTTGAAAAAGAAAAACCAGAAATAGTACGTAGGGTAGCGATCTAGCTAGTCTAAATTTTTTAAAATAATGGTCAAAGATAGTCAATATCAGTAATCATAACTTTGTAAACAAAAAGAGGTAAAGAATATGAATAACAACTTTAATAATTTTAATAACATGGATGATTTATTTAACCAATTGATGGGTGGTATGCGAGGATACAGTTCTGAAAATCGCCGTTACTTAATTAATGGGCGCGAAGTCACACCTGAGGAATTTGCTCACTATCGTACGACTGGTCAATTACCAGGAAATGCAGAAACTGATGTGCAAATGTCACAACAGGCATCAGGTATGAAACAAGACGGTGTCCTTGCAAAACTAGGTCGAAACTTGACAGCAGAAGCGCGTGAGGGCAAGTTGGATCCTGTTATCGGACGAAACAAGGAAATTCAAGAAACATCTGAAATCCTCTCACGCCGCACCAAGAACAATCCTGTTTTGGTCGGAGATGCAGGTGTTGGTAAGACAGCAGTTGTCGAAGGTCTAGCGCAAGCCATTGTGAACGGAGATGTTCCTGCTGCTATCAAGAACAAGGAAATTATTTCTATTGATATCTCAGGTCTTGAGGCTGGTACTCAATACCGTGGTAGCTTTGAAGAAAATGTCCAAAACTTAGTCAATGAAGTGAAAGAAGCAGGGAATATTATCCTCTTCTTTGATGAAATTCACCAAATTCTTGGTGTTGGTAGCACTGGTGGAGACAGTGGTTCTAAAGGACTTGCGGATATTCTCAAGCCAGCTCTCTCTCGTGGAGAATTGACAGTGATTGGGGCAACAACTCAAGACGAATACCGTAACACCATCTTGAAGAATGCTGCTCTTGCTCGTCGTTTCAACGAAGTGAAGGTCAATGCTCCTTCAGCAGAGAATACTTTTAAAATTCTTCAAGGCATTCGTGATCTCTATCAACAACACCACAATGTCATCTTGCCAGACGAAGTCTTGAAAGCAGCGGTGGATTATTCTGTTCAATACATTCCTCAACGTAGCTTGCCAGATAAGGCTATTGACCTTGTCGATGTAACGGCTGCTCACTTGGCGGCTCAACATCCAGTAACAGATGTGCATGCTGTTGAACGAGAAATCGAAACGGAAAAAGACAAGCAAGAAAAAGCAGTTGAAGCAGAAGATTTTGAAGCAGCTCTAAACTATAAAACACGCATTGCAGAATTGGAAAAGAAAATCGAAAACCACACAGAAGATATGAAAGTGACTGCAAGTGTCAATGATGTGGCTGAATCTGTGGAACGAATGACAGGTATCCCAGTATCGCAAATGGGAGCTTCAGATATCGAACGTTTGAAAGATATGGCCCATCGCTTGCAAGACAAGGTGATTGGTCAAGATAAGGCCGTAGAAGCTGTAGCTCGTGCTATCCGTCGTAACCGTGCTGGTTTTGATGAAGGAAATCGCCCAATCGGCAGCTTCCTCTTTGTAGGGTCTACTGGGGTTGGTAAGACGGAGCTTGCTAAGCAATTGGCACTCGATATGTTTGGAACCCAGGATGCGATTATCCGTTTGGATATGTCTGAATACAGTGACCGTACAGCTGTTTCTAAGCTAATTGGTACAACAGCAGGCTATGTGGGTTATGATGACAATAGCAATACCTTAACAGAACGTGTTCGTCGCAATCCATACTCTATCATTCTCTTGGATGAAATTGAAAAGGCTGACCCTCAAGTTATTACCCTTCTCCTCCAAGTTCTAGATGATGGTCGTTTGACAGATGGTCAAGGAAATACAGTAAGCTTCAAGAACACTGTCATTATTGCGACCTCAAATGCTGGATTTGGCTATGAAGCCAACTTGACAGAAGATGCGGATAAACCAGAATTGATGGATCGTTTGAACCCCTTCTTCCGTCCAGAATTCCTCAACCGCTTTAATGCAGTCATCGAGTTCTCACACTTGACTAAGGAAGACCTTTCTAAGATTGTAGATTTGATGTTGGCTGAAGTTAACCAAACCTTGGCTAAGAAAGACATTGACTTGGTAGTCAGTCAAGCGGCTAAAGATTATATCACAGAAGAAGGTTACGACGAAGTCATGGGGGTTCGTCCTCTCCGTCGCGTGGTTGAACAAGAAATTCGTGATAAGGTGACAGACTTCCACTTAGATCATTTAGATGCTAAACATCTGGAAGCAGATATGGAAGATGGCGTTTTGGTTATTCGTGAGAAAGCCTAAGATAGAATTTTGAGGATAAAAAAGAAGGAGCCAGCTGAAAAAAACTGGTTCCTTTTGAGGTACGACGGGCATGTCGTGTAGTAGAGGTGTACTATTCTAGTTTCAGTCTACTATAGTAGCTCAGAAGTCGGTACTTAAACGTGCTATATCAAAACCAGTCCTGGAAAAACGTGGACTGGTTTCGTGTTTGGATTATTACCTTGAACGACATGCGTTAAAAGTTAGTTGAACCGCCGTATGCCGAACGGCACGTGCGGTGGTGTGAGAGGGGCTAGAGATTATCCCCTACTCGATTTTAAATCACATGACGTTCAAAGGCATCATCTGAAATACCTTGTTCCAAGATGAGTTTTGCCCATTCTTTAGCAGAGAAGAGGCTGTGGTCCTTGTAGTTTCCGCAAGATTCGATGGTTGTCCCTGGGACATCTTCCCAAGTAGTAGTTTCAGCGATTTCCTTGAGCGAATCCTTGATAACAGCTGCGATTTTAGCACTGGCGTGACGTCCCCACATAATCATGTGGAAGCCTGTGCGGCAACCAAATGGTGAACAGTCAATCATGCCGTCAATGCGGGTACGGATGAGTTTGGCTAAGAGGTGCTCGATAGTGTGAAGGCCGGCAGTAGGGATCGAGTCTTCATTGGGTTGCACTAAACGAATATCATAATTGGAGATGACATCTCCCTTTGGCCCTGTTTCTTCCCCAATCAAGCGAACATAGGGTGCTTTGACAATGGTGTGGTCAAGTTCAAAACTTTCGACAATAACTTCTTTTGACATGGTAAATCCTTTCAGTTTTCTTCTCTCATTATATCATAAAGGTTGCTCCTGAGACAGAGAGAAAACCTCTCCGAGGCTGGAGAGGTTGAAATCTTTACTTACGATATAAGCGGTCGTATTGGTAGTATGGGTCAAAGGTTACGTTGATACCCAGTTTACGAAGGACATTCTTGTCTTCATCAGTCAAGATGATGGTTGAGTGGGCTTCGCTTCCTTTGAGGTTGCCGAGTTCTTCCATAGCGCGGGCAGCATCAGGATTTTCTGTAGCTGTGATAGCAAGTGCAATCAGGATTTCATTTGAATGAAGGCGTGGATTGTGGCTACCGAGATGATCGATTTTAAGACCTTGGATTGGCTTAACAACTTCAGGCTCGATTAGTTTTACTTCTTTAGCGATGTCAGCTGATTTTTTGATGGCGTTGATCAAGGCAGCGGCTGTAGGGCCAAAGAGTTCTGAGTTCTTACCAGTGACGATTTCCCCATTTGGCAATTCAAAGGCTAGGGCTGGTCCACCAGTTTCTTCTGCTTTTTGGCGCGCAACGACAGCAACCTTACGGTCTGCAGGTGTGATACCGAGGTCGTTCATGAGCAACTCAATTTTCTTGACGGCAGCTTCGCCAACTTTTTCAGCTTTGAAGTCAAGAACTGTTTGATAGTAACGGCGGATGATTTCTTGTTTAGAAGCTTCGACAGCAGCCTCGTCATCTGTAATAGCGAAACCAACCATGTTGACACCCATATCTGTCGGTGAAGCGTATGGTGATTTTCCGAGAATACGTTCCAACATGCGCTTGAGCACTGGGAAGATTTCGATATCACGGTTGTAGTTGACAGTGGTTTCTCCATAGGTTTGAAGATGGAAGGGGTCAATCATGTTGACATCATCAAGGTCAGCTGTGGCAGCTTCATAAGCCAAGTTAACTGGGTGATGAAGGGGAAGATTCCAAACAGGGAAGGTTTCAAATTTAGCGTAGCCAGACTTGATGCCATTGATTTGGTCGTGGTACATATTGGACATACACGTTGCCAATTTTCCAGAACCGGGTCCAGGAGCGGTTACGACAATCAAGTTGCGACTGGTTTTGATGTAGTCGTTTTTGCCCATGCCTTCTGGGGAAATGATGTGATCCATATCCGTCGGATATCCTTTGATTGGATAATGAAGATAAGAATCAATTCCGTTTTTCTCAAGTTGGTTGCGGAAGGCATCTGCAGCGGGTTGGCCAGCGTATTGTGTAATGACAACGGAGCCGACAAAAATCCCTAATTCATTGAATTTGTCAATCAAACGAAGAACTTCTTGGTCATAAGAAATGCCTAAGTCGCCACGTGCTT
Organism: Streptococcus sp. 477; assembly: GCF_013277295.1. NCBI lineage: Bacteria > Bacillati > Bacillota > Bacilli > Lactobacillales > Streptococcaceae > Streptococcus > Streptococcus sp. 477. The sequence goes on along the minus strand of NZ_VMMQ01000100.1, from coordinate 2,934 downwards.
TGGAATGTTCAATGTTGCTAGCATTAATGGCAATCACAACCTCAACCTGCTCTTTCAATTCTTGCAAGAGCTTGATTTTGTTGTCAGGTTCATAACCAGGAAGGACACGAGCAGCGTGGAAATCTTCTAACATTTTACCGCCAAATTCTAAGTAGAGTTTGCCGTCAAATTGGTTAATGCGTTCCAAAATATGGTCGCGTTGTAAATTCAAATATCGTTCAGAACTAAAAGCTTGTTTTTTCATTTTTTTACCTCTGACCTCTATTATAATAAAAAATTGGAAGTTAGGAAACTACGGAGTTAAAAAAGGAATCAAAAAGATTAGGCGAACGCTTGCATAAAAATCTGAAAAGCGCTATCATAGACTATAGATTATTAAAATAATGAGGTAAGAAGATGCAAGAAAAATGGTGGCACAATGCCGTAGTTTATCAAGTTTATCCAAAGAGTTTCATGGACAGCAACGGAGATGGAATTGGCGATTTGCCAGGAATTACCAGTAAGTTAGACTATCTAGCCAAGCTAGGGATTACAGCGATTTGGCTTTCTCCCGTTTATGACAGCCCTATGGATGATAATGGCTACGATATTGCTGATTATCAAGCGATTGCAACGATTTTTGGAACCATGGAGGATATGGATCAACTGATTGCGGAAGCTAAGAAGCGTGATATTCGTATCATCATGGACTTGGTGGTCAATCATACCTCGGATGAACATGCTTGGTTTGTAGAGGCCTGTGAAAATCCTAATAGCCCTGAGCGAGACTACTATATCTGGCGCGATGAACCCAATGACCTAGATTCTATCTTTAGTGGGTCTGCTTGGGAATACGATGAAAAGTCAGGTCAATACTATCTCCACTTTTTCAGTAAGAAACAGCCGGATCTCAACTGGGAAAATGAAAAACTTCGCCAGAAAATTTATGATATGATGGACTTCTGGATTGATAAAGGTATTGGTGGTTTCCGTATGGATGTTATTGACATGATTGGCAAAATTCCTGACGAGAAGGTAGTCAATAATGGTCCTATGCTTCACCCCTATCTCAAGGAAATGAATCAGGCCACCTTTGGAGCTAAGAATCTCTTGACAGTAGGGGAAACCTGGGGAGCAACGCCAGAGATTGCCAAGCTCTACTCTGACCCAAAGGGGCAAGAATTGTCTATGGTCTTCCATTTTGAACATATCGGTCTTCAGTATCAGGAAGGTCAGCCTAAATGGCACTATCAAAAAGAGCTGAATATCGCTAAGTTAAAAGAAATCTTCAACAAATGGCAGACAGAGTTAGGAGTTGAGGACGGCTGGAATTCCCTCTTCTGGAACAACCATGACCTCCCTCGTATTGTCTCAATCTGGGGAAATGACCAAGAATACCGCGAAAAATCTGCCAAAGCCTTTGCAATCTTGCTTCATATTATGAGAGGAACTCCTTATATCTACCAAGGTGAGGAGATTGGGATGACCAACTATCCGTTTGAAACGCTGGATCAAGTAGAAGATATTGAATCCCTCAATTATGCGCGTGAAGCTCTTGAAAAAGGTGTTTCGCTGGAAGAAATCATGGACAGTATACGTGTCATTGGACGTGACAATGCCCGTACCCCTATGCAATGGGACGAGAGCAAAAACGCTGGTTTCTCAACAGGTCAACCTTGGTTGGCAGTGAATCCAAACTATCAAGCAATCAACGTTCAAGAAGCGCTGGCAAATCCAGATTCTATTTTCTATACTTATCAGAACTTGGTCCAAATCCGTAAGGAGAACAGCTGGCTGATTCGAGCTGACTTTGAATTGCTTGATACGGCTGATAAGGTCTTCGCCTATATCCGTAAAGATGGCGACCGTCGTTTCCTAGTTGTGGCTAACTTGTCCAATGAAGAGCAAGTCTTTGTAGTAGAAGGAAATGTCAAATCTGTCTTGATTGAAAACACCCTAGCTCAAGAAGTCTTTGAAAAACAAATCTTAGCTCCATGGGATGCTTTCTGTGTGGAATTACTATAAATATTTTTTACAGAAAAATTTAAAATTGAAATCGCATAAAAACAAGGGAAGGCTGTATGAAAAGGCAGAAATCCTTTGTTTTTTATAACCAAGGTTTATAAACTTTCATTCTCGAAATTCAATTAACTTTACAAATTTCCACTATTTTGGTAAAACAAACCTATGTTACAAAAACTAACATAAAGTAGAAGGGAGATGAATACAAAAAAGAGTGTCCTTAGTGCAGGCCTGACTTTTGCCTTGCTTTTAGCTGCTTGCGGACAATCAGGTTCAGATACAAAAACTTACTCATCAACCTTTAGTGGAAATCCAACTGCATTTAACTACTTGTTAGACTACTACGCTGATAATACAGCCATCATTACCAACCTAGTTGATGGTTTGCTTGAAAATGACAATTACGGAAATCTAGTTCCGTCTTTAGCAGAGGACTGGTCTGTTTCAAGCGGCGGTCTGACTTATACTTACAAATTGAGAAAAGTGCCAAATGGTTCACGGCTGACGGTGAAGAGTACGCCCCAGTTAAGGCACAAGATTTTGTGACAGGTATCAAGTACGCAGTGGATAATAAATCACAGGCCATTGACTTGATTCAAAACTCGATTAAGGGCTTGAATGATTATATTACAGGAGCGAATTCTGACTTTTCTAAGGTTGGGGTGAAGGCCATTGACGACCAGACTGTTGAGTATACTTTGTCACGGCCAGAACCTTACTGGAACTCAAAAACAACCAACAGTATTCTTTTCCCAGTAAACGAAGAGTTTTTAAACTCAAAAGGGAAAGATTTTGGTACCCTATCTCCAGATAGTATTCTCTACAGCGGACCTTATTTGTTAAAAGATTTCACATCAAAATCATCGATCGAGTATGCGAAAAATCCGCATTACTATGATCATGACAAAGTATCAATTGATACTATCCTAAAAT
>NZ_VMMQ01000010.1:0-9567 GCF_013277295.1 Streptococcus sp. 477 | reverse complement strand
GCAGGAAGTCTAATAAAAGTAAAGGAAATCTAGTGCGAGTAAAAATTAATCTCAAATGCTCCTCTTGTGGCAGTATCAATTACCTAACCAGTAAAAATTCAAAAACCCATCCAGACAAGATTGAGGTTTTAAAGTATTGTCCCAAGGAAAGAAAAGTAACCCTACATCTTGAATCTAAGTAGATTTTATGGTAAAATAATAGGGATTGTAAGGAGTTTGATATGTATAACCTATTATTAACCATTTTATTAGTATTATCTGTTGTGATTGTGATTGCGATTTTCATGCAACCAACTAAAAACCAATCCAGCAATGTATTTGATGCCAGCTCAGGTGATTTGTTTGAACGCAGTAAAGCACGCGGTTTCGAAGCTGTGATGCAGCGTTTGACAGGGATTTTAGTCTTTTTCTGGCTAGCCATTGCCTTAGCATTGACGGTATTATCAAGTAGATAAGAAAATAATGGGCAGGACTAGGTCTTTGCCTCTTTTTGTTTTTATATTCTTCAAAAATCTCTTCAAACCACGTCAGCTTTCATCTGCAATCTCAAAACAGTATTTTGAGCTGACTTCGTCAGTTCTATTCACAACCTCAAAACGGTGTTTTGAGCAACCTGCGGCTAGCTTTTTAGTTTGCTCTTTGATTTTTATTGAGTATGAAAGGATGTTTGAGAAGGTTTTACAGTAAAAGAAAATTAAAAAATCTAGAAAGAAAATATGAAAGATAGAATAAAAGAATATTTACAAGATAAGGGAAAGGTGACTGTTAATGATTTGGCTCAGGCTTTGGGAAAAGATAGTTCCAAGGATTTTCGTGAGTTGATTAAAACCTTGTCCCTAATGGAAAGAAAGCATCAGATACGCTTTGAAGAAGATGGTAGTCTGACATTAGAAATTAAGAAAAAACATGAGATTACCCTCAAGGGGATTTTTCATGCCCATAAAAATGGCTTTGGCTTTGTTAGTCTGGAAGGCGAGGAGGACGACCTTTTTGTAGGAAAAAACGATGTCAACTATGCTATTGATGGTGATACCGTTGAGGTAGTGATTAAGAAAGTCGCTGACCGCAATAAGGGAACAGCAGCAGAAGCAAAAATTATTGATATCTTAGAACACAGTTTGACAACTGTTGTAGGTCAAATCGTTCTGGATCAGGAAAAACCTAAGTATGCAGGCTATATCCGTTCGAAAAATCAGAAAATCAGCCAACCCATCTATGTTAAGAAACCAGCCCTTAAACTGGAGGGAACAGAAGTTCTCAAGGTCTTTATCGATAAATACCCAAGCAAGAAACATGATTTCTTTGTCGCGAGTGTTCTCGATGTGGTGGGACACTCAACAGATGTCGGAATTGATGTTCTTGAGGTCTTGGAATCAATGGACATTGTATCCGAGTTTCCAGAAGCTGTTGTCAAGGAAGCAGAAAGTGTGCCTGATGCTCCGTCTAAAAAGGATACGGAAGGTCGTCTGGATCTAAGAGATGAGATTATCTTTACCATCGATGGTGCTGACGCCAAGGACTTGGACGATGCGGTGCATATCAAGGCCTTGAAAAATGGAAATCTGGAGCTTGGTGTTCACATCGCAGATGTTTCCTACTATGTGACCGAGGGGTCTGCCCTTGATAAGGAAGCTCTTAACCGCGCAACTTCTGTCTATGTGACTGACCGTGTGGTTCCAATGCTTCCAGAACGACTATCAAATGGCATCTGTTCTCTCAATCCCCAAGTTGACCGTCTGACCCAGTCTGCCATTATGGAGATTGATAAACATGGTCGTGTGGTCAACTATACCATTACACAAACAGTTATCAAGACCAGTTTTCGTATGACCTATAGCGATGTCAATGATATCCTAGCAAGCGACGAGGAAAAGAGACAAGAGTATCAGAAAATTGTTCCTAGTATCGAACTTATGGCCAAACTTCACGAAAGGCTAGAAAACATGCGTGTGAAACGTGGAGCCCTCAATTTAGATACCAATGAAGCCAAGATTTTAGTGGATAAACAAGGTAAGCCTGTTGATATCGTTCTTCGTCAGCGTGGTGTTGCCGAGCGGATGATTGAGTCTTTTATGTTGATGGCCAATGAAACAGTTGCCGAGCATTTCAGCAAGCTGGACCTACCTTTTATCTATCGAATTCACGAGGAGCCTAAGGCTGAAAAGGTTCAGAAGTTTATTGATTATGCTTCGAGTTTCGGTATTCGAATCTATGGGACTGCTAGTGAAATGAGTCAAGAGGCACTTCAAGATATTATGCGAGCAGTTGAGGGGGAACCTTATGCAGATGTATTGTCCATGATGCTTCTTCGCTCCATGCAGCAGGCTCGTTATTCGGAGTATAATCACGGGCATTATGGACTTGCGGCTGACTATTATACTCACTTTACTAGTCCGATTCGTCGTTATCCAGACCTTCTTGTTCACCGTATGATTCGGGATTACGGCCGTTCTAAGGAAATAGCAGAGCATTTTGAACAAGTGATTCCAGAGATTGCGACCCAGTCTTCCAACCGTGAACGTCGTGCCATAGAAGCTGAGCGTGAAGTCGAAGCCATGAAAAAGGCTGAGTATATGGAAGAATACGTGGGTGAAGAGTATGATGCAGTTGTATCAAGTATTGTCAAATTCGGTCTCTTTGTCGAATTGCCAAACACAGTTGAAGGCTTGATTCACATCACTAATCTACCTGAATTTTATCATTTCAATGAGCGTGATTTGACTCTTCGTGGAGAAAAATCAGGTATCACTTTCCGAGTGGGTCAGCAGATCCGTATCCGTGTTGAAAGAGCGGATAAAATGACTGGAGAGATTGATTTTTCATTCGTACCTAGTGAGTTTGATGTGATTGAAAAAGGCTTGAAACAGTCTAGTCGTAGTGGCAGAGGGCGTGGTTCAAATCGTCGTTCGGATAAGAAGGAAGACAAGAGAAAATCAGGACGCTCAAATGATAAGCGTAAGCATTCACAAAAAGACAAGAAGAAAAAAGGAAAGAAATCTTTTTACAAGGAAGTAGCTAAGAAAGGAGCCAAGCATGGCAAAGGGCGAGGGAAAGGTCGTCGCACAAAATAAAAAGGCACGCCACGACTATACAATCGTAGATACGCTAGAGGCAGGGATGGTCCTGACTGGAACTGAAATCAAGAGTGTACGAGCTGCTCGAATTAATCTCAAGGATGGCTTTGCTCAAGTGAAAAATGGAGAAGTTTGGCTGAGCAATGTTCATATCGCGCCTTACGAAGAGGGCAATATCTGGAACCAGGAACCAGAACGTCGTCGTAAACTCCTGCTCCATAAAAAGCAAATTCAAAAATTGGAACAAGAGACCAAAGGGACAGGAATGACCTTAGTTCCCCTTAAGGTCTATATAAAAGATGGCTACGCTAAGCTTCTTTTAGGACTTGCCAAAGGGAAGCATGACTATGACAAACGGGAGTCTATCAAACGTCGTGAGCAAAATCGAGATATCGCGCGTGTGATGAAAGCTGTTAATCAGCGATAAAAAGAGGAATTGAAAATGGAAAAATTAGTTGCCTATAAACGCATGCCTTTGTGGAATAAACAAACAATGCCTGAAGCTGTTCAGCAAAAGCACAATACAAAAGTTGGGACTTGGGGGAAAATTACTGTCTTGAAGGGAGCTCTCAAGTTTATTGAATTGACAGAAGAAGGGGAAGTTCTAGCTGAACACCTCTTTGAAGCAGGGGCAGACAATCCAATGGCCCAACCTCAAGCCTGGCACCGAGTGGAAGCTGCCACAGATGATGTGGAATGGTACTTGGAATTTTATTGTAAACCTGAGGATTATTTTGCTAAAAAATACAATACCAATCCTGTTCATTCAGAGGTCCTAGAGGCCATGCAGACAGTGAAACAAGGGAAAGCTTTGGATTTGGGTTGTGGTCAGGGGCGTAATTCTCTTTTTCTAGCCCAGCAAGATTTTGATGTGACGGCTGTAGATCAAAATGGACTGGCTCTTGAAATCTTGCAAAGCATTGTGGAGCAGGAAGATTTGGACATGCCTGTTGGCCTTTACGATATCAATTCAGCTAGCATTGGACAAGAATATGATTTTATCGTATCAACTGTTGTTCTCATGTTTCTACAAGCAGACTGCATTCCAGCTATTATTCAAAATATGCAGGATAAAACCAGTGTTGGTGGCTATAATCTTATCGTTTGTGCTATGGACACGGAGGATTATCCTTGCTCAGTGAACTTCCCATTCACCTTTAAAGAAGGGGAATTGGCAGACTATTACAAGGATTGGGAATTGGTTAAGTACAATGAAAATCCAGGCCATTTGCACCGTCGCGATGAAAATGGCAATCGTATTTAACTACGCTTTGCGACCATGCTAGCCAAGAAAATCAAATAAAAATGAATGAAGATTAGGAATTTTCCTGATCTTTTTTCTTTTTTACGAATAATATAGAAAAGGAGGGAAATCATGTTTGTTGCGAGAGATGCTAGGGGAAAATTGGTAAATGTGTTAGAGGATAAGCTTGAGAAGCAAGCATACACCTGCCCAGCTTGTGGAGGTCAGCTTCGTTTGCGTCAAGGACCAAGTGTACGGACCCATTTTGCCCATAAATCCTTAAAAGACTGTGATTATTCCTCTGAAAATGAAAGTTCAGAACATCTGGCCAATAAGGAATCACTTTATCACTGGTTGAAAAAAGATTCAGAGGTTCAATTAGAATACCTGCTTCCAGAACTTAAACAGATTGCGGATGTGTTTGTAAATGGCAATCTAGCTTTAGAGGTTCAATGTAGTCCCTTGCCACAAAAAGTTCTTAAAGAGCGCAGTGAGGGTTATCGTAGCCAGGGTTACCAAGTACTGTGGCTACTGGGAGAAAAACTTTGGCTCAAGGAGCGTTTGACTCGTCTGCAACAAGGTTTTCTCTATTTTAGTCAAAACATGGGCTTTTATGTTTGGGAAGTAGACAAGGGAAAGCAGATTTTAAGGCTTAAATATCTCATACACCAGGATCTTCGAGGTAAACTCCATTATCAAATCAAGGAATTTCCCTGTGGTCAAGGTAGTCTACTGGAGATATTACGTTTTCCCTATAAGAAACAAAAAATATCTCATTTTACAGTTTCTGAGGATAAGGACATCTGTTGTTATATCCGGCAACAACTGTACTATCAAAATCCCATTTGGATGAAAGAACAAGCAGAAGCCTATCAAAAGGGAGAAAATGTCCTGACTTATGGGCTGAAAGAATGGTATCCACAAATTCGACCACTAGTAGGTGATTTTTGCCAAATTGAGAAGGATTTGACCAGCTATTATCAGTATTTTCAAATCTATTACCAAGAAAATCCTCAAAATGATTGGCAAAAGCTTTATCCACCAGCCTTTTATCAGCAATATTTCTTGAAAAATATGGTAGAATAGAAAGGATGGAGGAATCTAATGGTATTACAAAGAAACGAAATAAATGAAAAAGATACATGGGATCTATCAACGATCTACCCAACTGACCAGGCTTGGGAAGAAGCCTTAAAAGATTTAACAGAACAGCTGGAGACAGTAGCCCAGTATGAAGGCCATCTCTTGGATAGTGCGGATAGCCTACTCGAAATTACTGAATTTTCTCTTGAAATGGAACGCCAGATGGAGAAGCTTTACGTTTATGCTCATATGAAGAATGATCAGGATACACGTGAAGCTAAGTATCAAGAGTACTATGCCAAAGCAATGACACTCTATAGTCAGCTAGACCAAGCCTTTTCATTCTATGATCCTGAATTTATGGAAATTAGTGAAAAGCAGTATGCTGACTTTTTAGAGTCTCAACCAAAATTGCAGGTTTATCAACACTATTTTGACAAGCTTTTGCAAGGAAAGGATCATGTTCTTTCACAACGCGAAGAAGAATTATTAGCTGGAGCTGGAGAAATCTTTGGTTCAGCAAGCGAAACCTTCGCTATTTTGGACAATGCGGATATTGTGTTCCCTTATGTCCTCGACGATGATGGTAAGGAAGTTCAGCTATCTCATGGGACCTACACACGTTTGATGGAGTCTAAAAATCGTGAGATTCGCCGTGGGGCCTATCAAGCCCTTTATGCGACTTACGAACAATTCCAACACACCTATGCTAAAACCTTGCAAACCAATGTTAAGGTGCAAAACTATCGTGCTAAAGTTCGCAACTACAAGAGCGCTCGTCATGCAGCCCTAGCGGCTAATTTTGTTCCAGAAAATGTTTATGACAATTTGGTAGCAGCAGTTCGCAAGCATTTGCCACTCTTGCATCGTTACCTTGAACTTCGTTCAAAAATCTTGGGAATTTCAGATCTCAAGATGTACGATGTCTACACACCACTTTCATCTGTTGAATATAGTTTTACCTACCAAGAAGCCTTGAGAAAAGCAGAAGATGCCTTGGCAGTCTTGGGTGAGGATTACTTGAGCCGTGTTAAACGTGCCTTCAGCGAGCGTTGGATTGATGTTTACGAAAACCAAGGAAAGCGTTCAGGTGCCTATTCTGGTGGTTCTTACGATACCAATGCCTTTATGCTTCTTAACTGGCAGGACAATCTGGACAATCTCTTTACTCTTGTTCATGAAACAGGTCACAGTATGCATTCAAGCTATACTCGTGAAACGCAACCTTATGTTTACGGAGATTATTCGATCTTCTTGGCTGAGATTGCCTCAACGACCAATGAAAATATCTTGACGGAGAAATTATTGGAAGAAGTGGAAGACGATGCAACGCGCTTTGCTATTCTCAATAACTTCCTAGACGGTTTCCGTGGGACAGTTTTCCGCCAAACTCAATTTGCTGAGTTTGAACACGCGATTCACCAAGCGGATCAAAATGGTGAAGTCTTGACAAGCGATTTCTTAAATAAACTCTATGCTGACTTGAACCAAGAGTATTATGGTTTGAGTAAGGAAGACAATCCGGAAATCCAATACGAGTGGGCTCGGATTCCACACTTCTACTATAACTACTATGTATACCAATATTCAACAGGCTTTGCGGCGGCCTCAGCCTTGGCTGAAAAAATTGTCCATGGTAGTCAAGAAGACCGTGACCGCTATATCGACTACCTCAAGGCAGGTAAATCTGACTATCCACTTAATGTCATGAGAAAAGCTGGCGTTGATATGGAGAAGGAAGACTATCTCAACGATGCCTTTGCAGTCTTTGAACGTCGTTTGAATGAGTTTGAAGCCCTTGTTGAAAAATTGGGATTGGCGTAAGATGGTTGAATCGTATAGTAAAAATGCCAACCATAACATGCGTCGCCCTGTCGTCAAGGAAGAAATTGTAGACTTGATGCGTCAGCGTCAAAAGCAAGTCACAGGTTCCTTGAAAGAATTGGAAGACTTTGCCCGCAAGGAAAATATTCCCATTATTCCCCATGAAACGGTTGTTTATTTCAGGTTTCTCATGGAAACCATGCAACCTAAAAACATTCTGGAAATTGGGACGGCTATCGGTTTTTCAGCTCTCTTGATGGCAGAGCATGCGCCAAATGCTAAGATTACAACCATTGACCGTAATCCAGAAATGATTGGTTTTGCCAAGGAAAATTTTGCCCAGTTTGACAGTCGCAAGCAAATCACTCTCCTAGAGGGAGATGCGGTAGACGTCTTATCTACACTGACAGAGTCTTATGATTTCGTCTTTATGGATTCTGCCAAGTCTAAATACATCGTCTTTCTGCCAGAAATCCTCAAACATTTGGAAGTTGGAGGTGTGGTTGTCTTGGATGATATTTTTCAAGGTGGTGATGTTGCCAAGGACATTATGGAAGTTCGTCGTGGCCAGCGAACCATTTATCGAGGACTTCAAAGACTATTTGATGCAACCTTAGACAATCCAGGACTCACCGCAACATTAGTACCTCTGGGGGACGGCATTCTCATGCTTCGTAAAAATGTAGCAGATGTTCAATTGCCTGACAGCGAATGATTTTCAGAAAAATTTAAGAAAATATAGTAAAATAGATAGAGTAACACTTATCTCAAAGGAGTAGACATGAAGAAAAAACTATTGGCAGGTGCCATTACACTATTATCAGTAGCAACTTTAGCAGCTTGTTCGAAAGGTTCAGAAGGGGCAGACCTTATCAGCATGAAAGGGGATGTCATCACAGAACATCAATTTTATGAGCAAGTGAAAAGCAACCCTTCAGCCCAACAAGTCTTGTTAAATATGACCATCCAAAAAGTTTTTGAAAAACAATATGGCTCAGAGCTTGATGATAAAGAGGTTGATGATACTATTGCCGAAGAAGAAAAACAATATGGTGAAAACTACCAACGTGTCTTGTCACAAGCAGGTATGACTCTTGAAACACGTAAAGCTCAAATTCGTACAAGTAAATTAGTTGAGTTGGCAGTTAAGAAGGCAGCAGAAGCTGAATTGACAGATGATGCTTACAAGAAGGCCTTTGACGAATACACTCCAGATGTAACGGCTCAAATCATCCGTTTGGACAATGAAGACAAGGCCAAAGAAGTTCTCGAAAAAGCCAAGGCAGAAGGTGCTGATTTTGCTCAATTAGCCAAAGATAACTCAACTGATGAAAAAACAAAAGAAAATGGTGGAGAAATTACCTTTGATTCTGCTTCAACGGAAGTACCTGAGCAAGTCAAGAAAGCCGCTTTCGCTTTAGATGTAAACGGCGTTTCTGATGTGATTACAGCAACTGGCACACAAGCCTACAGTAGCCAATATTACATTGTAAAACTCATTAAGAAAACAGAAAAATCATCTAATATTGATGACTACAAAGAAAAATTAAAAACTGTTATCTTGACTCAAAAACAAAATGATTCAACATTTGTTCAAAGCATTATCGGAAAAGAATTGCAAGCAGTCAATATCAAGGTTAAGGACCAAGCCTTCCAAAATATCTTTACCCAATATATCGGTGGTGGAGATTCAAGCTCAAGCAGTAGTACATCAAACGAATAGTCCAAATCAATAAGTCAGGGAAAAAACTCGACTTCAGGAAAAAATGAAGTAAATCTTCCCACAATAAAACGCATAGTACAAGGTTTTCAATACCTGATATTATGCGTTTTTTGATTTTAAAGACTTTTTGACTAGCCCCATTTTTTAACTTAATACTCAGTGAAAAGCAAAGATTAAACTAGGAAGCTAGCTGTAGGCTGCTCAAAGAACAGCTTTGAGGTTGCAGATAAGTCTTATGAGGTCACCAACATATATAATGTGAAGCTGACGTGGTTTGAATAGATTTTAGAAGAGTATGAGTTGGAAGTTTTAATGGATAATGCAAGATTCCATAGAATGGGTAAGCTAGAGTTCTTATGTGAAGAGTTTGGGCATAAACTTTTACCTCTTCCTCCCTACTCATCTTATACTCAATGAAAATCAAAGAGCAAACTAGGAAACTAGCCGCAGGTTGCTCAAAGCACCGCTTTGAGGTTGCAGATAGAACTGACGAAGTCAGTAACATATATCTACGGCAAGGCGAAGCTGACGTGGTTTGAAGAGATTTTCGAAGAGTATTAGAATTATAAAAAACGCATAATATCAGATGTAGAAAAATTTGATACTATGCATTTTATCAT
>NZ_VMMQ01000001.1:0-38837 GCF_013277295.1 Streptococcus sp. 477 | reverse complement strand
TGAGCAACCTGCGGCTAGCTTCCTAGTTTGCTCTTTGATTTTCATTGAGTATTAGAACATACAAAGGAGGTCGTCATGGACAATATCATCGATGTGTCAATTCCCGTTGCAGAAGTGGTGGACAAGCATCCAGAAGTCTTGGAAATTCTAGTGGAGTTGGGTTTTAAACCCCTTGCCAATCCCTTAATGCGCAACACAGTTGGTCGTAAAGTATCGCTCAAACAAGGTTCTAAGCTTGAAGGAACTCCTATGGACAAGATTGTCCGCACGCTGGAAGCAAACGGTTACGAAGTGATTGGGTTAGACTAATGGCAGATGAACGAATTCATGTCCTGCGGGATATTTTGTTAGAATTGCATAATGGCTCCTCTCCTGAGTCGGTTCAGGAGCGCTTTGATGCGACCTTTACAGGTGTTTCAGCCATCGTGATTTCCCTTATGGAGCACGAGCTGATGAACTCAGACTCAGGTGTCACCTTTGAAGATGTCATGGAACTCTGTGATGTTCATGCCAATCTTTTTAAAAATGCTGTTAAGGATGTCGAAGTTGCAGATACCGAGCACCCAGGTCACCCAGTTCGGATTTTCAAAGAAGAAAATCTAGCCCTCCGTGCGGCCTTGATTCGTATTCGGAGATTGTTGGATACCTATGAGTCTATGGAAGATGAAGAAATGCTGGCGGAGATGCGCAAGGGCTTGGTGCGTCAGATGGGTCTTTTGGGGCAATTTGACATCCATTACCAACGTAAGGAAGAGCTCTTCTTCCCCATCATGGAGCGCTATGGACACGATTCACCTCCAAAAGTTATGTGGGGAGTGGATGATCAGATCAGGGAACTCTTTCAAACAGCTTTAGCGACAGCCAAGTCACTACCAGAAGTGTCAATTAGCAGCGTAAAAGAAGCTTTTGAAGCTTTTGCGACAGAGTTTGAAAGTATGATTTTCAAGGAAGAATCTATCCTTCTCATGATTCTCCTTGAGTCCTTTACTCAGGATGACTGGCTTCAGATTGCGGAGGAGAGCGATGCCTATGGCTATGCTATTATCCGTCCGTCTGAGAAATGGGTGCCAGAACGCCAGAGTTTTGTTGAGGAAAAGAGTGAAGAGGAGCCTGTACAGCTAGATACGGCAGAGGGTCAAGTTCAGCAGGTTATTGATACGCCAGAAGGACAGTTTACCATTACCTTTACCCCTAAGGAAAAGGAAGCAGTGTTGGATCGCCATAGTCAGCAGTCTTTTGGTAATGGCTATCTTTCAGTCGAGCAGGCTAATCTCATCCTCAATCACCTCCCCATGGAAATTACCTTTGTCAATAAAGACGATATTTTCCAGTATTACAATGACAATACGCCAGCTGATGAGATGATTTTCAAACGAACACCGTCCCAAGTTGGGCGCAATGTCGAACTCTGTCATCCACCTAAGTACTTGGACAAGGTCAAAACCATCATGAAGGGGCTTCGTGAGGGAACCAAGGACAAGTATGAAATGTGGATTAAGTCTGAGTCGCGAGGTAAGTTTGTCCACATCACCTACGCTGCAGTGCACGATGAAAACGGAGAATTCCAAGGTGTGTTGGAGTACGTTCAGGATATTCAACCCTACCGTGAGATTGACACGGACTATTTCCGTGGATTAGAATAAGGAGAAAAAATGAGTTACGAACAAGAATTTATGAAGGAATTTGAAGCTTGGGTCAATACCCAAATCATGATCAACGACATGGCGCATAAGGAAAGTCAAAAGGTCTACGAAGAAGACCAAGACGAACGTGCCAAAGATGCCATGATTCGCTACGAAAGTCGTTTGGATGCTTATCAGTTCTTGCTTGGTAAGTTTGAAAATTTCAAAGCAGGAAAGGGATTCCATGATTTGCCAGAAGGCTTGTTTGGTGAGCGAAATTATTAAACGAGATAGGTTCTTGATTTTTCACTAAAATCTTGATAGAATATTTATATTAAATCCTTGTCAGAGCAGGGATTTTTTATTGAAAGGATTTTATCATGTCAAAGAAACTCAATCGTAAAAAACAATTACGAAATAGTCTCCGTCGTGCAGGTGCCTTTTCAAGTACTGTGACTAAGGTTGTAGATGAGACAAAAAAAGTCGTGAAGCGTGCAGAACAGTCAGCAAGCGCAGCTGGTAAGGCTGTTTCTAAAAAAGTTGAACAAGCAGTAGAAGCTACCAAAGAGCAAGCTCAAAAAGTAGTTAATTCTGTAGAAGATTTTGCAGCAAACTTGGGTGGACTTCCCCTTGATCGTGCCAAGACTTTCTATGATGAAGGAATCAAGTCTGCTTCAGATTTCAAAAACTGGACTGAAAAAGAACTCCTTGCCTTGAAAGGAATCGGCCCAGCTACCATCAAGAAATTGAAAGAAAATGGCATCAAGTTCAAGTAATTTTTCTTGAGTCTTGCATTTCCGAGAAAAACTTGCTACAATAGAGCCATTAGAGGTGTTTTGAATCCTACATTTTACAGAAAGTGGCGGCGCTGAGAAGTCCACAAATGTGTCAAAACTGGTTGCTAATGACTGAAAAAATGAAATATTTCTGTCTTTTTATTTTAAAGACTAAAGATGCGGGCTTGGCCCGAAATTGGGTGGTACCGCGGATAAACACATTCGTCCCTGTCATGTAGATGGCAGGGATTTTCTTTTGCGTCTTAGTCAAAGGAGCTTGTTATGAAGCAATCTTTTAAAACAAGTAAACTCTATTATGGTTTTCCTATCTTCATTTTGGGGTATCAGGATCAGAATTTTGGACACAATATTACGACCTGTAGCTCCTCTTATAGCTTGGGAGATTGGCTAGTCATTGGTGTTGGTGCTGAAGAAAATGCGACTGAGCAGATTAAGCATTATCAACAGTTCACCGTGAATATCCCTGATGAAAATCTCATGCTCGAGATGGAGCAGGCTGGTTTTATCAGTCATCGAGAGAAATTGAAACACCTGGGGCTAGACTACGAGATTTCTGAACGGACTCAGGCACCGATTTTAGAGGTTTGTCCAGTCGTGTTAGAATGTCAGGTAGATAGGATTGATGAGGAAGAGGGAATTTGTCATATTTTCGCTAAGATTGTTGAGCGATTTGTTGACCCAGAACTTTTGGATGAAAAGGGACATTTTAGAAATGACCGTTTTGCACCTACTTACTTTATGGGGATGGCCACCAGCGCGTTTATCGCTATTTAGATGACCGAGTAGACCCTATGGGGAGCTTCATTAAGAAAGCGAGGATGAAGGATGTCAAGAGCTGAATTACCAGAACGATTAGAAACCGAACGACTCGTCCTACGAGTTCGTACAGTGGCAGATGCTGAGGATATCCATACCTACGCTAGTTTGCCAGAGGTCGCCTATCCAGCAGGTTTTCCTCCAGTCAAGACCTTGGAAGATGAGATTTATTATCTGGAGCACATTCTTCCGGAGCGTAATCAAAAGGAAAATCTCCCAGCAGGCTACGGGATTGTCGTCAAAGGAACGGATAAGATCGTTGGCTCTGTCGATTTCAACCATCGCCATGAAGATGATGTGCTGGAAATCGGCTATACCTTACACCCAGACTATTGGGGGCGAGGTTATGTGCCAGAAGCAGCGCTTGCCTTGATTGACTTAGCCTTTAAAGATTTGGGTCTTCACAAGATTGAACTAACTTGCTTTGGATATAACCTTCAAAGTAAACGAGTCGCGGAAAAGCTTGGCTTTACCCTCGAAGCTCGCATAAGAGACCGAAAGGATGTTCAAGGAAACCGCTGTGACAGTCTGATATATGGCTTGCTGAAGAGCGAGTGGGAGGTGATTTGATGCATCTTTTCATCATTGGTGCTCCAGCATCAGGAAAAATGACCATTGGTCAAGAATTATCTCGACTGACGGATGCTACCCTATTTTATAACCATCAAGCCATTGATTTTGCACTAGAAATCTATCAGGACTATACAGAGGAAATGTGGGAATTTGTTCGTGGAATCACTTTTTCATTCCTTGGAGCAAGTGCAAGAAATCAGCGATCAGTAATTTTAACTGACGTAATTGATTTTTCAAATCAGTATCAGCTGATGTATTTAAAGCAAATTCAGAATTTGTTGGATGATTATCATCAAGAGATTCTTTTTGTTGAGTTGGAAACAAGTCTTGAGGAGCGCTTACATCGAAATCGAACGGAGAATCGATTAAAGCACAAACCCTTAAAACGGCATATTGAGGTATCTGAAAGAGAAATTTTAGAAGCCACTGAAACACTTCAATTAAATTCCCAACATCAACCGAATGAGCTACACCACTACTTTAAAATAAATAATACGAATTTGTCTGCAGAAGAAGCTGCTAAGCAAATTCAAAATAAAATGAATACAATAGAGAAAGGACACACACATATCTAAACAACTTCATGAAGACGTTCTCAAGACTCAAGAAGTTCAAAAGTCTCAATCTTTTTCGTTCGTGATTCCTACCACCAAATGTAACTGGAAAACTCTACCTTAATCGCGCTTGGAGTACACCCTTCAAAGTAAACGAATCACAAAGAAACTGGGATTTCCCATTTAAGCCTGTATCCGAGGTCGTAAGAATATCCAATACAGCAGAGGTAGAGTTTGATTTATTGAAGAATGAGTTAGAGGAGAAAATAGATGGCTAAAAAGAAAAATAGAAAAAAGAATTAAACCGCCAGCAAAAGTTGGATATCAAAGTCGTTTCTGAAGAAGAGGTTGTCTGGACAGAACTACTGGCTAAAAAACCAACTTTTGTAGAACGTCGGACCATTCAAAATTTCGATGAACTACATACAACAGTGATGCAATATGCTGATGAACATGGAGAGTATCCAGATGTTCAGCTAATCAATTACCAACTGAAAAATAGGATTTTTGATTAGAATCAGGATCATGCTTTATTTAGAGAAGCTATGCATACTCCAAATACACAGAAGCGAAATGAACTGTTAAAACAAGTTTTAAAGATCAATCCAGATTATTTTGCTGCTGATTTTCACCCATTCTTATCAGAGGTTGAAGATTTTGATTTACCAACCTTTAGATTAGATTTAGGAGGCAAAGATTGAAATTAATGTATTATTTTAATACTGACAATAGATTGAAGAATCTTTTTGCTCAAACTTGGAAAATACTTATGTATGCGCTAACGTATTTTCCAATAATATCTCTAATTGTATTCTGTCTTACCGATTTTAAATTAGTTATAATTTTACAATTTGCCTTGATACTAATATATGTGTTTAACTATAAAAATCGATTTAATAAGTTTAGAGTTTTTCTTACTAAAAGTACTAAATCTTTAGCTTTTATGAACGCATGGGATGGAATATTTTGCGGAATCTTGACTTACATTCTTTATAACCTAAATCTAGTTGAATCAACTTTAATCAACTTATCTCAATATTTTTTTATTAATTATGGCATAAGTAAAAATCACATAAATAACTGGATTATCATTGTAATACTTTTAATATTACCATTTGTATTATCTGTTATAAAAACTGTAGGATCAATCAAGATATTTCAAAAAGTTAATAAAATAGATATCGTAAAGGGAAAGACACTGTGGAATGTATATGCCACGATGCTTATTATTTCGTTTTTATGGTATTATATCTATATTTATTACTTTATTTCTAAAGCTATTGATTTTCATTCCGATTTAATAACTGACATTTTTATATTTAATTCATTTATTGCGCTTTATTTAATATTCTGGTGGAGAATTCATAATCTAATTAGACATGGTGCAAAAGATACCAAAGAAGTAATAGCATCATGGCTCACTGGAACAATCTGTATATTGTTGTTAGCAATATTTAATCAAGTTGAAAATGAATTAATAAATGCTTTAACCTGGTTTTTGCCAATATTAATTCCTAGTCTAATTGGAGAAATAAATTCTCAATTTGATACAAAAAAATATAAGAAAAAACCAATAAGAACTGAGAAAATGGATAGACACCTCTATCGAACTCAACTATATAGTTTTCTTACTCTATTAATGTTGAGTATTATTCCAAAGTTAACCGAAATTATTTGGGGTTTAAAGATTAAGATGAAATTGGTCGAATTTATAACTCCCGCAGCTGATTGGATGTCTGAATTATTTGCCTCAACTATAATTATTTTCGTTTGTTTCATATTATCATTAGTTATTGGGAAGGCTATAATTTGGTTATTACAGTATTTCTATTTAAACACCCATAATGGATATTACGTGTATCGTGACAACATGCACAGTGTATTAATAAATCGTAGATATAAAAGAAATATTCATAAAAGGAGAAAAAATAATGTCTAATCAACTTTCACCTAAATACACTCCATCCTATGTTTAGGCTGGTCGTTACAAAAATGCCTTGATACGGATGTTTTCAAGCCGGCAGGAGATCAAAAGGCTAAGCCTTATTCAATCGTGATTCCCACCACCAAATGTAACTGGAAAAAACTCTACCTTAGTCACGCTTGGGGGATAACTTTCAAAGTAAACGAATCACAAAGAAACTGAGATTTCCCATTCAAGCCTGTAGCTGAGTCCCAAAGGATATCTAAGCCAGTTGAGTCGGGTCTATTGAAGAATGAGTTAGAGGAGAAAATAGATGGCTAAAAAGAAAAATAGAAAAAAAGAATTAAAACGCCAGCAAAAGTTGGATATCAAAATTATTTCTGAAGAAGAGGCTGCTTGGACAGAAATAATGGCTAAAAAACCAACTTTTGTAGAACGTCGTACCATTCAAAATTTCGATGAACTACATACAGCAGTGATGCAATATGCTGATGAACATGGAGAGTATCCAGATGTCCAGCTAATCAATTACCAACTAAAAAATAGGACTTTTGATTGGAATCAGGATCACGCTTTATTTAGAGAAGCTATGCATACTCCAAATACACAAAAGCGAAATAAACTGTTAAAGCAAGTTTTAAAGATCAATCCAGATTATTTTGCGGCTGATTTTCACTTATTCTTATCAGAAGTTAAAGATTTTGATTTACCAACCTTTAAAAAAGTACTGGATTTTGAAGTTCTAGTTTTAGAAAAATGGAAAATGAACGGATACAATAGTTGGAATTATTTTGAAGCTCGCCCTATCCTGTCTGCTCTGATGTTTCTGATTGAATATTATATGACAGAAAAATTTTACTTTAAGGCTTTGGACTTGGTTAACTTATACTTAAGTAAGCGACCAGAACGTTTTCCTCCTAATTTTGTCTTCTGTATGCTTTCCTTGTATCATATTACTGGTCAGGAATTAAAGGTTGAACGTTTCTATTGTGAAGAATTAAATAAAGGAAAGCGGGATGATACCATCCTTATTCATGCCATCATCTCTGCTTTTTCTCAAGGAAAAATTGAGGAAGCCAGTCAGCTATTTGCAAAATTAGTGGAAATCAATGATGAAGCTGTTGAATTCTTCATAGAGAAAGACTGGCAATTCAATATTTTAGACATTGAAGAACAAGAATGCTATTGTCCAAATTCAGTTGAATCGCTACAAGCTAGTTTGTATCCTCTGCTTGACTATTTACAAGAAAATATTATCTTAACAGAATTTTTAACAAAAGAAGCCAAGAAATTCCGTCGTAAACCAGTATTTTCGAATCATTCCAGTGTGTTAAGAAATCTATCCCAGGTTACAGACTGGTACTCCTTTATGAGCGAGGAAAAAATGAAGGGAATCCGGATGGATCTTGTTCGCATCTTTGTTGAAAATGGGATTCGTACATCTTCAGATTTCAAAAAATGGACTGAAAAAGAAGTTCTCGCTTTGAAGGGAATTGGTCCTGTAACCGTTAAAAAGCTGAAAGAAAACGGCATAAAGTTTAAGAAAGAGAAGTAATTGTTTATGGAAGGGGGGAGGTGAAATTGTCTTGAATGAAATTTCTAATTTCATCCTGTATACTACACCCAATGGCCATGTTCAGCTAGATATCCTTTTACAAGATGAAAATCTTTGGTTGACTCAAAAAGGTCTTGCAGAGCTCTTTGGAGTTGAACGAAGTGTCATTACAAAGCACTTAAAAAACATTTATGATAGTGGTGAGTTGGATAAGGTGTCAACTTGTGCAAAATTTGCACAGGTTCAACAAGAGGGAAATAGAACTGTCCGACGTGAACTTGAATATTACAATCTGGATGCTATCATTTCAGTTGGCTATCGCGTAAATTCCAGCAAGGCTACTCAATTTAGAATTTGGGCAACCAAGACCTTGAAAGAATTTATCATCAAAGGTTTTGTTTTGAATGATGAACGCTTGAAACAAGGACAGACAGTTTTCGGACAAGATTATTTCCGTGAACTTTTAGAACGAATTCGCTCTATTCGTTCTAGCGAGCGCCGAATCTATCAACAAATTACGGATATCTTTGCCGAATGTGCCATAGATTATGATCGAAACTCGGATATTACTAAAAACTTCTATGCTATGGTGCAAAATAAATTTCATTATGCAATTACTGGAAGTACGACTGCAGAAATTATCTATCAGCAAGCTGATGCTAGTAAAGAAAAAATGGGATTAACTACTTGGAAACATGCACCTGATGGACGAGTGCTCAAATCAGATGTAACGGTAGTCAAAAATTATTTGCAAGAAAAAGAAATTCGACAACTAGAGCGAACTGTTACAGCCTATTTTGATTATATCGAGGGTTTAGTTGAGCGCCGTAATACGTTTACAATGCGAGGATTGGCAGATAGTATTGATCGCTTTCTATCCTTTAATGAATATGAAATCTTAGAAGGAAAAGGAAGCATTTCCAAGAAACAAGCAGACTCAAAAGCCATCCAAGAGTATGAAAAATTTAACCGAACTCAAAAAATTATATCGGACTTTGATAAACATATTCTGAAGATAATGAGAGAAAGTTAATGTAAAATTTTTATACAGTTTCTTTTTTACTAATAGAAGATACTGAAAAAATCAGATGTGCTGAATCAAGGCATATCTTCTACATACTAATTTTATTTAAAGATATTAACTAGAAAGGACACACACATGTCTAAAGAACTTTCACCTAAATACAATCCAGCCGAGGTTGAGGCTGGTCGTTACCAAAAATGGCTTGACGCTGATGTTTTCAAGCCTTCAGGAGATCAAAAGGCTAAGCCTTATTCAATCGTCATTCCGCCACCAAACGTAACTGGGAAACTTCACCTTGGTCACGCTTGGGATACGACTTTGCAAGATATCATCATCCGTCAAAAACGCATGCAAGGCTTTGATACCCTTTGGCTTCCAGGTATGGATCACGCTGGGATTGCCACTCAGGCTAAGGTTGAGGAGCGCTTGCGTGGAGAAGGCATTACACGTTATGACCTAGGTCGTAAAAAATTCCTCGACAAGGTCTGGAAATGGAAAGACGAATATGCCACTACTATCAAGGAACAATGGGGTAAGATGGGGCTCTCTGTAGACTACTCTCGTGAGCGTTTCACTCTTGACGAAGGTTTGTCAAAAGCTGTTCGTAAGGTCTTTGTGGACCTTTACAAGAAAGGGTGGATCTATCGTGGTGAATTCATCATCAACTGGGACCCAGCTGCACGCACAGCCCTTTCTGATATTGAAGTTATCCACAAGGATATCGAAGGTGCCTTCTACCACATGAACTACATGCTGGAAGACGGATCTCGCGCCCTTGAAGTTGCGACCACTCGTCCTGAGACCATGTTTGGGGACGTTGCGGTTGCGGTCAATCCAGAAGACCCACGCTACAAGGACTTGATCGGTAAAAACGTCGTCCTTCCAATCGCTAATAAATTGATCCCAATCGTTGGTGATGAGCACGCAGATCCTGAGTTTGGTACTGGTGTCGTGAAAATTACACCTGCCCACGATCCAAACGACTTCTTGGTTGGTCAACGTCACAACTTGCCACAAGTCAATGTTATGAACGACGACGGTACTATGAATGACTTAGCCTTCGAATTTGCAGGCATGGACCGTTTTGAAGCTCGTAAGGCAGTCGTTGCTAAGTTGGAAGAAATCGGTGCCCTCGTTAAAATTGAAAAACGTGTCCACAGTGTTGGTCACTCAGAGCGTACTGGTGTTGTGGTTGAACCACGCTTGTCTACTCAATGGTTCGTCAAGATGGACCATTTGGCTAAGAACGCCATTGCCAACCAAGACACAGAGGACAAGGTTGAATTCTACCCACCTCGTTTCAACGATACCTTCCTCCAATGGATGGAAAATGTCCACGACTGGGTAATCTCTCGTCAGCTCTGGTGGGGTCACCAAATCCCTGCTTGGTACAATGCTGAGGGTGAAATGTACGTTGGCGAAGAAGCTCCAGAAGGTGACGGATGGACTCAGGACGAAGACGTCTTGGATACTTGGTTCAGTTCTGCCCTTTGGCCATTCTCAACTATGGGCTGGCCTGATGTCGACTCAGCAGACTTCAAACGTTACTTCCCAACTTCAACCTTGGTAACAGGTTACGACATCATCTTCTTCTGGGTGTCTCGTATGATCTTCCAGTCATTGGAATTCACAGGCCGTCAACCATTCCAAAACGTGCTTATCCACGGTCTCATTCGTGACGAGCAAGGACGCAAGATGTCTAAGTCTCTCGGTAACGGGATTGACCCAATGGATGTCATCGAGAAATACGGTGCCGATGCCCTTCGTTGGTTCCTTTCAAACGGTTCTGCACCAGGTCAAGACGTCCGCTTCTCTTACGAGAAAATGGATGCCTCATGGAACTTCATTAACAAGATCTGGAACATCTCTCGCTACATCCTCATGAACAATGAAGGCTTGACCCTTGAGCAAGCAACTGCCAATGTGGAAAAAGTTGCCAACAAGGAAGCTGGAAATGTCACAGATCGCTGGATTCTCCACAACCTCAATGAAACCATCGGAAAAGCAACTGCCAACTTTGACAAGTTTGAGTTTGGTGTGGCTGGACACATCCTCTACAACTTCATCTGGGATGAGTTTGCGGACTGGTATGTTGAGTTGACCAAGGAAGTCCTTTATAGTGACAACGAAGAAGAGAAAGTCATCACGCGTTCTGTTCTCCTTTATACTTTGGATAAGATTCTTCGTCTCCTTCACCCGATCATGCCATTCGTGACAGAGGAAATCTTTGGACAAATCTCAGAAGGCTCTATCGTGACAGCTGCATACCCAACTGTTAATCTAGCCTTTGAAGACCTTGCGGCTCACACTGGTGTGGAAAGTCTCAAAGACTTGATCCGTGCCGTTCGTAATGCGCGTGCGGAAGTAAACGTAGCACCAAGTAAGCCAATCACAATCCTTGTTAAGACTAGCGATAGTGACTTGGAAGCCTTCTTTAACAGCAATGTCAACTACATCAAACGTTTCACAAATCCAGAACACTTGGAAATTGCATCAAACATCCCTGCACCTGAACTCGCAATGTCAAGCGTCATCACAGGAGCAGAAATCTACTTGCCACTGGCAGACCTCCTCAATGTCGAAGAAGAACTGGCTCGTCTCGACAAGGAACTGGCTAAATGGCAAAAAGAACTAGATATGGTGGGCAAGAAACTCTCTAACGAACGCTTCGTCGCCAATGCTAAACCAGAAGTCGTCCAAAAAGAACGCGACAAACAAGCCGACTACCAAGCCAAATACGACGCGACAGTTGCACGTATTGATGATATGAAGAAGTTGGTGAAGTAGTGTGAAGTGAGATATACTTGGAAGATGATTTACACCTCACACCTGCTTTTTTATGTAGTTTGTGTTAAACTGATAGTACTGCCTCCATGGTGAAAGGAGAATATATATGAAACTAACAATAGAAAATATAGGTAATGTAAAGAATGCAGAAATTGAAATAAATGGAATTTCAGTTATTGCAGGTCAAAATGGCACTGGAAAAAGTACAATAAGTCGTTCTTTATTTTCAATATTTAGTGCCAATTATGATGTTATAAAAAAAATTTCTAACGATCGAACTAAAGCAATTAATGATTTTTTAGAAGACTATCTCTCTGATATCGAAATGAATCGTAAAAATAATTCTGAAATAGGGATTGCTAGAAGAATCGTTCCGAGTTTCCTTTATACAGAATTGACAAAAATCATTTCAAAAAATTTATTGATATTTCTTGATAAAAATTATAGTGAACATAATAATGAATCCCTTAAGAAGAGTATCATTGAATCAATTAATGAATTCAATAAACGAAATTCAAAATACTTTGTATTAAATATTAAGGATTTGGACCTAAATGTTTTATCTGAAAATATAAAAGAAATTCTATCTCAGTCAGACCAATCTATCTTTAACCAAATTTTAACTGCTCATTTAACTGATGAATTTCATAATCAAATAAATAATATATACGACCCATTGACAGGACTAATTTCTTTAAGAATAAAAGATGAACAAATAAATGTTGAAGTTAACAAAAATAGAGCTACTGCAGATAAATTGATAAATTTTAAAACAGATGTAGTATACATAGATGATGCTGCTGCAATAGTTGAAAATTTATTTTCAACTAAATTTTTAAATAAATTTTCAACTAAATTTTTAAATGAATTTTTAAATAAAATTGATTTAAAATTGGATCATAATGCTCATTTAATGGAGCAGCTTAGAGATGAAAGAAACAACACTTACACATTACGAGCTAAGATAACTGACAGATTAAATTTGGTGTTTAATGAAATAAATCATATATTGAAGACTGATATTGTTAATAGTTCAGAAGATGAGGAAGATGAAAAAAAACTTAATATAATCAATTATTCTTCAGGTATGAAAACGTTCTATTTAATTAAATCTCTTTTAGAAAATGGTGTGATTAGAGAAAATGGGACACTCATTTTAGATGAACCAGAAGTCCATTTACATCCAGAATGGCAATTGAAATTTGCTGAAATTATAGTATTACTTCAGAAAGAATTTGGATTACATATCTTAATCAATTCCCATAGTCCTTATTTAGTTGAAGCGATTGATATATTTAGCAAAAAAAATGATACAAATGATTCTGTTAAGTATTATCTTGCTAATAGTTCTATTGAAGATGTTACTGACTCGATTGATAAGATTTATGAGCAAATGTATGTTCCTTTAAATCGCCTTGAGGAGCTAGCGGAGGATTTTGATGGTGAGTAAAATAATTTTCTCTATATTACATGATTTTAATATTAGATTTTCTGAATGTCGTAGCGATATTAAAACCTGCTCATATGATTCTGATTCTAACTATAATTTGGTAAACTCTAAATATACTTGTTATAATTTTGATAAGATTTCAGAAATTATTTTTAAAAAACATAGCTTTGATAAATGGCAATCTGTAGATACAATTCTGCCTCTTCTTCCTGTAGATGCTGATAGTAAATTATATTTAATAGAGTTTAAGAATTCAAAAAATATTCCATATGCTAACGTTAGAGCTAAAATATTATCGAGTTTGTTCCTACTAGAAAATTTTTATGGATTGCAAAAAACTGATTATAAAAAAATAGTGACAGTTACTGTAGTTAAATCACAAAAAGGTAAAAGACATTTAAATGAAATTAGACAACATCAGGCAAAAATAAGTGGTAAGTCACCTTATAAAGTTGAAAATTTTAGGGCTTTAGAAGATTTTTATGGAATTGAATCTTTTAAATATCCCCCTGAAAAATTTATAGAATTTATAGAGAATAATAATTTAGTCAGTTAAAATTAAAATACTAAAATTTTATAGCTTTGATTAAAAACCAGCTCACTACACAACAACCCCTCTAAGTTCGAACCGCTCTGAGAAGTACAACATTGCAGTTTCTTCTCAGGTGTTGGGGGATTTGAACAAACCAACGAGTTCAGAGTGGTGTATCCTATGAGTTTGATAAGTATGCAAGCTAGAATTATTCATTTAATCAAACCATTCATCCAAAAGGCATTACAAATGAGTGCATGGGATGTTGAGTATAACTCTTTTATTACTTCTTCATAGAACTTATTATGAATGTTTTTTATAGTTCACCCCAATTTCACCATTTACCGATGACACAGAAAAACAATTGAAAGGATATTTCTATGCAACCAACTTACAACATTGACAACCCAAACTTGTCTTATGAAGCTAAGCGTGACTTATGGCGGATAGGTTTTGGTCTGCAGAAAGTTGACAATCTAGTGCCATCAGCGTATATGGAATCTTTGGCTGAGAAACAGTCCCGGGGTGAACTGACTTACGAGCAGGTTTATGAGGATGCAACGGCTTATCACCATACTATTGATGCAAGTACGGAAGAGGCAGACTTGGTTTCTCTACGTATTGTAGAACTATTGTCTCGAAGAGGCTTTAGCTTTAGTCCTGCGACCTTACTTGCTATTCATAAGGAGTTGTTTCAAGATATATTTGAACCCTCTATTCCGGTGGGGCAATTTCGTCAGACCAATATCACAAAGAATGAACCTGTTTTGAATGGTGAAAGTGTTGTGGACTCTGATTACTCCATGATTCAAATGACCTTGGATTATGATTTTAATCAGGAAAAACAAGTTGCATATGCGACACTAACTCAGGCGGATGTGGTTAAACAAATCCAGCATTTTATTTCAGGAATCTGGCAGATTCATCCATTTCGCGAAGGAAACACTCGGACAGTAACGGTCTTTTTGATTCAGTATCTTCGTGAGTTTGGTTTTGATATTGATAATACACCATTTCAGCAACATGCCAAGTATTTTCGTGATGCCTTGGTATTAGATAATGCAAAGATTTTACAGCGACGTCCTGAGTTTTTAACAGCTTTTTTTGAAAATCTCTTGCTCGGTGGTCAAAATGATTTGTCTTCAGAAAAAATGTATCTAGATTTAGACCTCGATTTTTCATAATCCAAATACTGAGTAAACATTGAATTTTAGGAAAAAATGAAGTAAATATTCTCACAAAAAAACGTATATCATCAAAGTTTTAGGTCACTTGATAATATGCGTTTTTTGAATTTTATAGACTGCTCGTTTAAACTCTATTTACCTCGTACATTCCGGAGCGAGACGGAATATTAGCCACATACAAAATGAGTACTATTAGGATTTTATTTTCGTGTACAATATTAGCCAGTCTTGTTATAATCAGCCTATAGGAATCAAGGAGGTGACTCTTATGGCTGTTTTTGTGTCTTTGGATGGAATTGTGGTAGAAGTACTTGATGTCTTTTCTTCTTTTAATGGGGATAGTGAGTTTTTCTTGTGTAAACGTCTTAAAGACAAGAGTCAGTTTGTGATGGAACGCTCTCAGTTCGAGGAGATGTTCCAACTTCAAAGTAGTCACTTGACGACGCAAGAAAAATTACAATTGTTTACCTCTGTGTTTGCTGGCCGTTATGATGTTTATGCTAAGAGTTTTATCAATGAACAAGGGAAAATTCAGTATTTTCCTTCCTATAATTATGGTTGGAAGCAGTTATCACCTGAAAAACGGAGTTTCCAGACATTGACGGACTCCGTTTTGAAATCTCATTTTCGTGGGGAGACAGCTATCGGTATCTTTCCTATGCACTTAGATGATAGCTGTTATTTTTTGGTACTGGATTTTGATGAAGGAGATTGGAAAGAAGCTGGTTTAACCATTCGAAGAATAGCCAGGGAACGCCAGATGGAAGCCCATTTAGAGATTTCTCGTTCGGGTCACGGACTCCATATTTGGTTCTTCTTTGAGGAAGCGATTCCGAGTCGAGAGGCTCGCTTGTTTGGAAAGAAATTGTTAGAACTGGCTATGCAGGAAAGTATGCAACTGTCCTTTGATTCTTTTGATCGCATGTTTCCAAATCAGGATGTCCTTCCTAAGGGGGGATTTGGAAATTTGATTGCCTTGCCTTTTCAAGGAGAAGCTTACCATCAAGGGCGAACGGTCTTTGTGGATGAACAGTTTCAGCCTTATGAAGACCAATGGAGGTATCTACAAGAGATTCAGAGGGTTTCAACTGCTAAAGTGGCACTGTTAATCCAAGAGGAGTTAGGTAAGCAAGAATTGGACAAGGAGTTGAAGGTCGTCTTATCTAATACTATCCAACTTGAAAAATCGTCTGTGACACCCAAGACACTTTTTTTCTTGAAAAATATGGCTTCATTTTCTAATCCCGAATTTTATGTAAAGCAGGCTATGCGACAGCCAACCTATCAAATTCCTGAGAGAATGTATTTATTTGGAGAATCCGATTATTATTTATGGCTGCCAAGAGGCTTGCTGTATCCATTGCAAGATAAATTTAAGCAGGTATCTGTGGAAGATAGGAGAAAGGTACAAAGGTCTATTAGAGTGGAATTTAAGGGAGAACTCACTTTTGAGCAAGAGTTAGCCCTGTCAGATATGATTTCCAAAGAAAATGGTTTACTCCATGCGGAGACTGGTTTTGGGAAGACCGTTTTAGGTGCTGCCCTCATCTCTGAACGGAAGACCAAAACAATTATCCTAGTTCATAATAGGCAACTCTTAGACCAATGGCTGGATCGTTTAAACCATTTTTTGACTTTCGAAGAGGAAGAAGCTACCCGTTATACGGCATCAGGCTGTGAAAAGGTAATAGGCTATGTTGGGCAGTACGGTGGGACTAAGAAATGGCTGAGTAAACTGGTTGATATTGTTATGATTCAATCTCTATTTAAGTTGGAAAATAGTCAAAGTCTTTTGGATGAGTATGAGATGATGATTGTGGATGAGTGTCATCATGTCTCTGCCTTGATGTTTGAAAAAGTTGTTGCTCAGTTTAGAGGGAAGTATCTTTACGGTTTGACGGCTACGCCTGAGCGTAAGAATGGTCATGAGCCTATTGTTTTTCAGAGAATTGGTGAGATACTCCATACTGCTGATAAGAGGGAGACGGATTTTAAACGGCAATTGCAATTAAGATTCACTTCTTTTGGTCATTTGGAGATTGAAAAGACCAAAGCAAGTAATTTTATACAGCTTAGTGATTGGATTGCTATAGACTCAGTGAGGAATCAGATGATTCTCAAGGATATTCTAGCCCAAGTGGCAGAAGGGCGGAATATCTTGGTTCTAGTCAATCGAATTCAACAGATAGATGTCTTTGAAAAGTTATTGAAAGAGAAAGAGGTTGATGACTGTTATATTATTAGCGGAAAAACCAAAGTCCGAGATAGAACAAGTTTAATGGAGACGTTAGAACAGCTAGATAAAGGTTTTGTATTGTTGTCTACTGGAAAATACATTGGCGAAGGTTTTGACTTGCCTCAGCTAGACACGCTTATCTTGGCAGCGCCCTTTTCTTGGAAAAATAATTTGATTCAGTATGCAGGTCGGATTCATAGAAACTACAAGGATAAGTCTTTGGTGCGGATTTTAGATTATGTGGATATTCATGTTCCTTATTTAGAAAAGATGTTTCAGAAACGACAAGTAGCTTATCGAAAGATGGATTATCGTGTCATCGAGGGTGAGGAGAAACCATTCGTTTATGTTGATAGTAGATATGAGAAGGTGTTGAGAGAGGACTTGGCAGGGGAAAGACAGGAATGTATGCTTATTTTACCTTATGTGCACCAGACAAAACTGATGAATTTTCTAAAAGAATTTAGAATGAGTCAAATTGAGATATGTATACCAGAGACGGTTGCAAATAAAGCATGGCTAGACCAGTTGAAGAGCCAGAAAATTAAAGTATCTTTTACTCAATCAAAAATAGTCACGCCTATTCTTTTGGTAAACAAGACCATTGTTTGGTATGGTGCAATGCCATTATTAGGGAAGGTAGATGAAATGACCATATTACGTTTGGAATCAGTTAGTATAGTTTCTGAACTAGTGGCAGGTTTACGATAGAGAAAATTTTTAAAAATTTCTATGTATGACTTTCATTTTTTAGTGAGACTGTTGACATTTTCATGTTCGAATCACAGCTAACAAGCAGAAGTGAGATAGGTCTTGCAAGAATGCTAAAAATCTGATAAACTAAGTAGTAATTGAATAGAAATCTGCAAGACTAGTAACTCAAGGGAAGTATATCAGGGAGGAGAGCCGTGACTGCAAGCTCTCTATATGAAAACTGGGTGAATTCACTTGCGCATGGATTTAGAAATGAAGGTCTGACTTGTCAGATGAAAACGGATGGTACCGCGTGTCAACGCTCCGAGTGGAGTTTTTGGCATGTGGTTTTCTTTTTATCTACAAGCGACTGATGGAGGAAATATGTCAACTATTGAAGAACAATTAAAAGCGCTTCGTGAAGAAACGCTGGCTAGCTTGAAGCAGATTACTGCTGAAAATGAAAAAGAGATGCAAGATTTGCGTGTCTCTGTCCTTGGTAAAAAGGGTTCGCTCACTGAAATCCTCAAAGGGATGAAAGATGTTTCTGCTGAGATGCGTCCAATCATTGGGAAACACGTCAATGAAGCTCGTGATGTCTTGACAGCTGCTTTTGAAGAAACAGCTAAACTATTGGAAGAAAAGAAAGTCGCTGCTCAACTTGCTAGCGAGAGCATTGATGTGACACTTCCAGGTCGTCCAGTTGCGACTGGTCACCGTCACGTCCTCACACAAACCAGTGAAGAAATCGAAGATATCTTCATCGGTATGGGGTATCAAGTTGTGGATGGTTTTGAAGTAGAGCAAGACTACTATAACTTTGAACGTATGAACCTTCCCAAAGACCATCCAGCCCGTGATATGCAGGACACTTTCTATATCACAGAAGAAATCTTGCTCCGTACCCACACGTCTCCAGTGCAGGCGCGTGCTATGGATGCCCATGATTTCTCTAAAGGTCCTTTGAAAATGATCTCACCAGGGCGTGTCTTCCGTCGTGACACAGACGATGCGACCCACAGTCACCAGTTCCACCAAATCGAAGGCTTGGTTGTTGGGAAAAATATCTCTATGGCAGACCTTCAAGGAACCCTTCAATTGATTGTGCAAAAGATGTTCGGTGAAGAGCGTCAGATCCGTCTGCGCCCATCTTACTTCCCATTCACAGAGCCATCTGTTGAGGTGGATGTTTCTTGCTTCAAGTGTGGTGGAGAAGGCTGTAACGTATGTAAGAAAACAGGTTGGATTGAAATTATGGGTGCCGGTATGGTTCACCCACGTGTCCTTGAAATGAGTGGTATCGATGCGACTGTTTACTCTGGATTTGCCTTTGGTCTTGGACAAGAGCGTGTAGCTATGCTCCGTTATGGAATCAACGATATCCGTGGATTCTACCAAGGAGATGTCCGCTTCTCAGAACAGTTTAAATAATGATTAGAAAAGTAGAAATGGCAGATGTTG
Source organism: Streptococcus sp. 477 (assembly GCF_013277295.1). NCBI lineage: Bacteria > Bacillati > Bacillota > Bacilli > Lactobacillales > Streptococcaceae > Streptococcus > Streptococcus sp. 477. Next base: position 19,626 of record NZ_VMMQ01000001.1, on the reverse strand, counting down.
AGGTGTTGTCTAAAATTGCCAAACAAACCTTTCGTGAAACATTTGCGCATGATAATACGGAAGAGCAGTTACAGGAATACTTTGAAGAAGCTTATAGTCTGAGAGTTTTGTCAACTGAGTTGGAAAATCCAGAATCCGAAACCTATTTCATTATGCATGAAGAGGAGATAGCTGGTTTTCTCAAAGTCAACTGGGGAAGTGCTCAGACTGAGAGAGAATTAGAGGATGCTTTCGAAATTCAACGCCTCTATGTGCTACAAAAATTCCAAGGATTTGGATTCGGTAAGCAACTGTTTGAATTTGCTCTTGAACTTGCTACAAAAAATAGTTTTTCCTGGGCTTGGCTAGGTGTTTGGGAGCAGAATACAAAAGCTCAAGCGTTTTATAATCGATATGGTTTTGAAAAATTTAGCCAACATCATTTTATGGTTGGTCAAAAAGTAGATACGGATTGGTTACTGAGAAAGAAATTAAGGTAAGAAGATGATTCTTCTATTGAAATGATAGGAAAGGAAAAGAACTAGAGTGACAACTGTCATTCTGGAAAACTAAATTATGCTTGTATCTTATAAATGGTTAAAAGAATTGGTGGACATTGATGTGCCATCACAAGAGTTGGCTGAAAAAATGTCAACTACAGGGATCGAGGTAGAAGGTGTCGAATCACCTGCTGCTGGTCTCTCAAAAATTGTCGTCGGTGAGGTCTTGTCTTGCGAAGATGTGCCAGAAACTCACCTCCATGTTTGTCAGGTTAACGTTGGCGAAGAAGAAGCCCGTCAAATCGTCTGTGGTGCCCCAAATGTGCGTGCTGGTATCAAGGTTATGGTGGCTCTTCCAGGAGCTCGCATCGCTGACAATTACAAGATTAAAAAAGGGAAAATCCGCGGTCTTGAGTCACTTGGGATGATCTGTTCGCTTGGCGAATTGGGGATTTCTGACTCAGTTGTGCCTAAGGAATTCGCAGATGGCATCCAAATCTTGCCAGAAAATACCGTTCCAGGTGAGGAAGTCTTCTCATATCTAGACTTGGATGATGAAATCATCGAACTTTCAATTACACCTAACCGTGCGGATGCCCTTTCTATGCGTGGGGTGGCTCACGAAGTGGCAGCTATCTATGACAAGGCAGTCAACTTTAAAGAATTTACTCTAACAGAAACAAATGAAGTTGCAGCAGACGCTCTTTCTGTAGGGATTGAAACAGACAAGGCACCTTACTATGCAGCCCGTATCTTGGACAATGTGACTATTGCACCAAGTCCACAATGGTTGCAAAACCTTCTCATGAACGAAGGCATCCGTCCCATCAATAACGTTGTAGACGTGACAAACTACATCTTGCTCTACTTTGGTCAACCTATGCATGCCTTTGACTTGGATACCTTTGAAGGGACTGACATCCGTGTGCGTGAAGCGCGTGCTGGTGAAAAATTGGTGACTTTAGATGGTGAAGAACGTGACTTGGAAACAAATGACTTAGTTATCACTGTCGCAGACAAGCCAGTAGCTCTTGCAGGTGTCATGGGTGGTCAAGCAACAGAAATCTCTGAAAAATCTAGTCGTGTTGTCCTTGAAGCTGCTGTTTTCAATGGAAAATCTATCCGCAAGACTAGCGGTCGCCTCAACCTTCGTTCTGAGTCCTCTTCTCGCTTTGAAAAAGGCATCAATGTGGCAACAGTCAATGAAGCCCTTGATGCGGCAGCTAGCCTGATTGCGGAACTTGCAGGTGCGACGGTGCGTAAGGGCATCGTTTCAGCGGGTGAGCTTGATACTTCAGATGTAGAAGTTTCTTCAACCCTTGCTGATGTTAACCGTGTCCTCGGAACTGAGCTGTCTTATGCTGATGTAGAAGACGTCTTCCGTCGTCTTGGCTTTGGTCTTTCTGGAAATGCAGACAGCTTTACAGTCAGAGTCCCATGTCGTCGTTGGGATATCACAATCGAAGCTGATCTCTTTGAAGAAATCGCTCGTATCTATGGATATGACCGCTTGCCAACCAGCCTTCCAAAAGACGATGGTACAGCTGGTGAATTGACTGTGACACAAAAACTCCGCCGTCAAGTTCGTACCATTGCTGAAGGAGCAGGTTTGACAGAAATTATCACCTATGCTCTGACAACTCCTGAAAAAGCAGTTGAGTTCACAGCTCAACCAAGTAACCTTACTGAACTCATGTGGCCAATGACTGTGGATCGTTCAGTCCTCCGTCAAAATATGATTTCAGGGATCCTTGATACCGTTGCCTACAACGTGGCTCGTAGGAATAAAAACTTGGCCCTTTATGAGATTGGAAAAGTTTTTGAACAAACAGGCAATCCAAAAGAAGAACTTCCAAATGAAATCAACAGTTTTGCCTTTGCCTTGACAGGCTTGGTTGCAGAAAAAGATTTCCAAACAGTAGCAGTTCCAGTTGATTTCTTCTATGCTAAGGGAATCCTTGAAGCGCTATTTTCTCGCTTGGGATTCCAAGTAACTTATACAGCAACATCTGAAATCGCTAGCCTTCATCCAGGTCGTACAGCTATGATTTCACTCGGTGACCAAGTTCTTGGTTTCCTTGGTCAAGTGCATCCAGTCACTGCTAAGGCCTACGATATTCCAGAAACGTATGTGGCTGAGCTCAACCTTTCAGCCATCGAGGCTGCCCTTCAACCTGCTACTCCATTTGTGGAAATCACAAAATTCCCAGCAGTTAGCCGTGACGTTGCCCTTCTCCTAAAGGCAGAAGTCACTCACCAAGAAGTTGTGGACGCTATCCAAGCTGCCGGTGTGAAACGCTTGACAGATATCAAACTCTTTGACGTCTTCTCAGGCGAAAAATTGGGACTTGGTATGAAGTCCATGGCTTATAGCTTGACCTTCCAAAATCCAGAAGACAGCTTAACGGACGAAGAAGTCGCACGATATATGGAAAAAATCCAAGCGTCTCTCGAAGAAAAAATCAATGCAGAAGTGCGTTAAACGATAGTATGATACAAATTCCCCCTCTAGTTTATGAACACTAGAGGGGTGATTTTATATAATACTCAATGAAAATCAAAAAGCAAACTAGGAAGCTAGNNAGTAACCATATGTCTAAGGTAAGGCGATGCTGATGTGGTTTGAAGAGATTGTCGAAGAGTATAAAATAATTAAAATGTGATTTCTGTAAAAATACATCTATGATCAGAGTTTTGAAAACTTACAATGTCTAAATCTTTAACATAGTAGTGGTTTTTAGGCAATAAAATATGATCTATTGTTGCATTAAAAAGTTTTGGACTTTGGCTATTCCAAGTTCCTCTTTCAAAAGGTGGTAGTACATTTAATGCGTCCCTATGAGAGCTTATTTTTGCAAGTGCTCCATGACGCATAGTTGCATTAAAATCACCTGCAATAATAGCCTTTGGATATTTTGAAGCCAATTGATTATGAATGATGGTTAAGTCTTGCTTCCAGATTTCCATTAAACCTGGCAGAGGAGGAGCAGTATGCAAAGCAATGATATCTGGTATATTTTGTTTTCTCGAATGTAATACAATTGTCCCGAACCGTGTTGTATGGAAAGTTTTAGCTTCTGTATAGAAACCATAACTTTTCTTGACAATCACAGTCACAGGAGCTATTCCACTATCAGTAGGTGGAGAAGTAAAAATATCATAGTTGGCTATAGAAAGTCCAACTTGATGAAACAATAGTTTGATTCTCTGGTTTTCTTGCTCACCTCTGATATTGGTAGCTAGTTCAGGGAATATAGCCATATCGGCATCAAAATGGCTAAAAATTCGCTCAATATGTTGTGCTTCTATTTGATTAGCGACGTTCCAAGTTACTAATTTTAAGGTTTTAGTCTTATTTGATACGGAAGAAAGGGTTTTATCTGTTCCGAATAATAGTAATATGAACGATAGTAAGAGAAAGATGCTAGAATAAAACCGTATTTGTTTATTTTTCTTGTAAAAAGATAGGGAAAAAAATACGAAACTTAAAATAGAAACCATAGTTGCAGTAGCTAAGGGGAAGGCATAAATCTGTGCCAAGATAGGTCTGGTAGATAGCCAAATATTAAGATTAGAAGATGGAAAAAAAGAATAAGCTATGATAGGGATAGCAAAGAGAATGACAGAAAATGCAGAGAGAAATATTTTAATCATTGTATGAGTACCTCGATTTGCAATGGTTGCTCGGAGCTAATGTGACTTTGTGACTTTACTTGATTGATACTCTTTTTCTTGTCTTCCTTATAGATTAAGTACAACCCAAGTAAAAAAAAGTCCAATTTAAGATTGAAATGATTAAAAGTCACGGAGATGCAAGACAATTATACTACAAAAGGCAAACATTTGACAATCGATAGTCGTCGCTTAATCGAACGATGGAAAAAGGGAAAATCAAATAGAGAAATTGCCTCTCTACTTGGAAAAGCTCCTCAAACTATCTATACTGAAATCAAGCGTGGGACAGTCCGAAAATGTCTTGGAAAAGGGCGCTTCAAAGAGGTTTATTCTGCCGACTATGCTCAACAGTCTTATGAAAATAATCGCAAGCGCTCGGTCAAAAAATCAAGCTTGACCAAGGAACTAAAGGAAAAGATTCTCCACTATCATAACCAAAAATTTTCGCCTGAAATGATGGTGATGGCTAAAGGGGTTAACGTGGGAATTTCAACCATTTACTATTGGATTCATCATGTAAAATTGGGGTTAAGCAAGCAGGATCTGCTTTACCCTAGAAAAGGAAAAGCGCTTAAGAAACAAGCTAGCACCAATTTTAAATCCGCTGGTCAATCTATCGAATTATAATTCGCTCATTTTTTCAAAAAATACATAGACGTAAAAGAAAGAGGGTTAAGAGATGAAGAATAGTGCTATTGGGAGTAATTGGAAGGATGTCCGATCTCAACTCTTTACCAAGGAGGAAATCCTTGAAAGTGATATGCGAGTGGCTATCATGAGTGAGCTGATTGAAGCCAGGCATGAGCAAGGAATCAGTCAGAAAAAGCTAGAAGAACTTAGTGGAGTAAGCCAGCCTGTCATAGCTAGGATGGAAACAGGCAAGACTAGTCCTCAGTTGGACACAGTCTTAAAAGTCCTAGCCAGTTTAGGAAAGACACTAGTAGTCGTCCCACTCGAACAGGAAAAGAGTTGATTAGAGTAGACTCATACTCAATGAAAATNNAGTAACCATATGTCTAAGGCAAGGCGACGTTGACGCGGTTTGAAGAGATTTTCGAAGAGTATTATAGTCTTTTCTAATAACAAGCCATAGTCACTTATAAGAATTACTAATAAAGCGTTTGAAGAGCATAACTGAAATAAAGCTATAAAACACGCTATACAAAGGATTTGAGGCATTTGTCTCAGGTCTTTTTCTTTTGTTTAAAACAGATATATAGTTTCAAACTATATCAAAGCCTAATTTTTTACAATTATACAGATGATTTCTTTTCTGTTAAGATAGTTTCAACAACAAATTTTGGAGGACACATCATGTCAACTACAATCATCGGTTTCCCTCGTTTGGGCGAATTCCGCGAATTAAAATTTACAACTGAAAAATACTTTAGAAAAGAAATCACAGAAGAAGAACTCTTGGCAGCCGCAAAAGACTTGCGTGCTAAACACTGGAACATCGTCAAAGAAAAAGGCATCACTGAAATCCCATCAAATGACTTTTCTCACTATGACAACTTCCTAGATGCAGCTTTCCTTTTCAACGTGGTACCTGCTTCAGTTCAAAACTTGGACTTGTCTGACCTTGAGCGCTACTTCGCTTTGGGACGTGGTTATCAAGGAGAAAAAGGGGACGTTCGCGCCCTTCCAATGAAAAAATGGTTCAACACCAACTACCACTACATCGTTCCTAAGTTTGAAAAAGAAACTCAAGTCAAACTTGCAGGTCACAAGATTTTCGATGAGTTCCAAGAAGCAAAAGAACTTGGATTGAACACTCGTCCAGTTCTTGTAGGTCCATTCACTTTCCTTCAATTGTCAGACTTTGAAGAAGGCGTGAAAGCAGACGACTTCGTAGATAGCTTAGTGGCTACTTACCAAGAAGTTTTTGCTAAATTGGCTGAACTTGGTGCAACTCGCATCCAATTGGATGAAGCGGCTCTTGTAAAAGACTTGACAGCTGAAGAAAAAGCTCTCTTCTTGAACCTTTACAACAAACTCTTGGCTGACAAAAAAGGTCTTGAAGTCTTGCTTCAAACTTATTTCGGTGATGTTCGTGACGTATACGCTGACCTTGTAAACTTGCCAGTAGATGCTATCGGTCTTGACTTTGTTGAAGGTAAGAAAACTCTTGAACTCGTTAAAGGTGGCTTCCCAGCTGACAAGACTCTCTATGCAGGTATTGTCAATGGTAAAAACATCTGGCGCAACAACTACGAAAAGAGCTTGGCTGTTCTTGAGCAAATCCCAGCTGAAAACATCGTTTTGACAAGCTCATGCTCACTTCTTCATGTGCCATTTACAACAGCTAACGAAGAATTTGAACCAGCTATCTTGAACCACTTTGCCTTTGCAGTTGAAAAATTGGATGAAATCCGTGATTTGGACGCTATCCGCAATGGTCAAGGTGAAGAAGCACTTGCCGCCAACAAAGAACTTTTTGCGACTGAGCGTGTGGGTGAAAATGCGGAACTTCGTGCTCGTATCGCTGGATTGACGGACGCAGACTACACTCGTTTGCCAGCCTTTGCAGAACGTGAAGCTATCCAAGAAGAAGCTTTCAAACTTCCAGCTCTTCCAACAACAACTATCGGTTCATTCCCTCAAACAAAAGAAGTTCGTGCCAAACGTTTGGCTTACCGTAAAGGTGAATTGTCTCAAGAAGAGTACGACGCTTTCCTTGCTGAAACGATCGATGAATGGATCAAATGGCAAGAAGATATCGACTTTGATGTCCTTGTTCACGGTGAATTTGAGCGTAATGACATGGTTGAGTACTTCGGTCAAAACTTGTCAGGTTACCTCTTCTCTAAAAACGGTTGGGTACAATCATATGGTATGCGTGGGGTGAAACCACCAATCATCTGGGGTGATGTCACTCGTCTTAACCCTATCACTGTTAAATGGTCTAGCTATGCACAAAGCCGTACAAACAAACCTGTTAAGGGTATGTTGACTGGACCTGTTACCATCCTCAACTGGTCATTCCCACGTGAAGACATCTCTATCAAGGATTCTACTCTTCAAATCGCCCTTGCTATCAAGGATGAAGTACTTGACCTTGAAGCTGCTGGTGTGAAAATCATCCAAATCGACGAGGCTGCTCTTCGTGAAAAATTGCCACTTCGTCGTAGCGACTGGTACGAAGACTACCTTGACTGGGCAATTCCTGCCTTCCGCTTGGTACACTCAACAGTAGCGCCAGACACACAAATCCACACTCACATGTGTTACTCAGAATTTACAGATATCATCCCAGCTATCGATAACATGGATGCAGACGTTATTTCCTTTGAAGCTAGCCGTTCAAACCTTGAAATCTTGGACGAACTCAAAGCGAAAAACTTCCAAACAGAAGTGGGACCTGGGGTTTACGATATCCACTCACCTCGTGTGCCAAATGAAGGCGAAATCGACAATACAATCGAAGCCATCCTTGCTAAAGTGCCAAGCAAGAAAGTTTGGATCAACCCTGACTGTGGTTTGAAAACACGTGGTATTCCAGAAACAAAAGAAAGCTTGATCCGCCTTGTTGAAGCAGCGAAAGCTGCGCGTGAGAAATTGTAAGATTAGATTTCTCAAGAAGCGCTGTTTGGTCAATCTGCCTGTTTCACTTGGATTCTAGGAATCCAGCTAACGAAAAAAATTAACTAGAAAAGGATAATGACTATGTCACGCCAAACACCGTCACTCTCATTTGAAGTGTTCCCTCCCAACCCAGCCGTGGGTAATGATAACATTATTTCTGCCCTTCAAGATATGCAGGAGTTGACTCCCCACTTTATCAGTGTAACTGCCAGCAATAATAAATTTAATATCAAGGAAACGACGGTCCGTTTGGCTGATTTTATCCAAAATGACTTGGCGATTCCGACCATTGCCCACTTGCCAGCCATCTATTTGACTAAGGACAAGGTGGCTGAAACCATTGCGGACTTGGACAAGGTTGGGGTGCAGAAAATCTTGGCTCTTCGTGGGGATATTATTCCAGATGTGGAGCCGCAAAAGGATTTCCGCTATGCAACGGACTTAATTGAGTTCATCAAGGAACAAGCTCCTCACTTTGATATTGTTGGTGCTTGCTATCCAGAAGGGCACCCAGATTCGCCAAATCAGATTTTAGATATTCAAAATCTCAAGAAGAAAGTGGATGCAGGTTGTTCGAGCCTCGTAACCCAGCTTTTCTTTGATAATGAGCGCTTCTATGATTTCCAAGACAAGTGCATCTTGTCTGGGATTGATGTTCCCATTCATGCAGGGATTATGCCAATTTTGAATCGAAATCAGGCTCTCCGCCTCTTGAAGACTTGTGAGAATATCCATCTTCCACGCAAATTTAAATCCATCTTAGACAAGTATGAGCATGACCCTGAGTCGCTCAGAGCAGCAGGACTTGCCTATGCAGTGGACCAAATCGTGGACTTGGTAACTCAGGATGTTGCCGGTGTGCATCTCTACACTATGAACAATGCGGATACAGCAAAATACATCCACCAAGCAACACATGCCTTGTTTAATCATCAGTCTCTAGGATAATAAAAAGAAAACCATTCTTCTCAAGTGAGGGGAATGGTTCCTTTTTAATGGTAAAGACCGCACTTTTTAAGAAAAATATGATAAAATAGACTTTGTACGTACTTGATACAAAGATGAGGGTATTTAGGTTGTAGAAGTTTGTTTAAAGTTGATTATTTTTTAAGCAAAATCTGATAATGTGTGTCTCAAAAAACACGAACGGAGTGAGTATTTAAAAGATATTTCACGCTATCGTGGTATCTTAGATGATAACAATATTATTATCTAAGGCAGGATTTTTGAGAGTAAAATAGTTCGGGAAACTATTTTAGCCTGAGTATAGAAATAAAAAGGCGAAGTAATTAAAAATTACCATTGAAATTCCGTTGGATTTCTAAAATCATCCACTGGATAATTTTAGCTCCCGTCCGCACTATTCCAGGGAAATATCAAAAAGATACTTAATTGAATTTTGGCCTCATTCCTTAGGAAAAAAGATAAGCTTCCTAGCACTCATCGAGTGCGGCGTCACCTTCCTATTTTTCTACAGAAATGTTCGGCAAGCCGAACCGTCCAAAATATCTTGTGTAATTGAACACGCCTACAACTCTGTGGAAAAAGATAAATCTACCTAGGAGCATTCGCTCCGTCGTTCGATTTCCTATTTTCCTTTGAGTTGCTTGACGTCCTTGGTATCTTGAGTAATTGAACACGCCTACAACTCTGTGGAAAAAGATAAATCTACCTAGGAGCATTCGCTCCGTCGTTCGATTTCCTATTTTCCTTTGAGTTGCTTAACGGCTTAGTATCTTGATTTTTGTAGGCAAGGCGTATAATTTCATCAATCCAAAGGGGATTAAAATGACAAAACAAGTGTTTCAAACGACTTTTGCGGGTCGTGAGTTAATTGTAGAGACTGGTCAGGTTGCTAAGCAAGCAAATGGCGCAGTTGTCGTGCGTTACGGTGAGTCAACTGTCTTGACTGCTGCCGTTATGTCTAAGAAAATGGCAACTGGGGATTTCTTCCCTCTTCAAGTCAACTACGAAGAAAAAATGTATGCAGCTGGGAAGTTTCCTGGTGGCTTTATGAAACGTGAAGGACGTCCTTCAACGGATGCGACCTTGACAGCGCGTTTGATTGACCGTCCAATCCGTCCTATGTTTGCGGAAGGTTTCCGTAATGAAGTCCAAGTCATCAACACTGTGCTTTCTTATGATGAAAATGCTTCTGCACCAATGGCTGCTATGTTTGGTTCATCCTTGGCACTTTCCATTTCAGATATTCCATTTGACGGTCCAATCGCTGGTGTCCAAGTGGGTTATGTAGATGGCCAAATCATTATCAACCCAAGTCAAGAACAAGCAGAGCAATCGCTTCTTGAATTGACAGTAGCTGGTACTAAACACGCTATCAACATGGTAGAGTCTGGTGCTAAAGAATTGTCAGAAGAAATCATGTTGGAAGCCCTTCTTAAAGGGCACGAAGCAGTCAAAGAATTGATTGCCTTCCAAGAAGAAATCGTTGCTGCTGTCGGTAAAGAAAAAGCAGAAGTAGAATTGCTTCATGTGGATGCGGACTTGCAAGCTGAAATCATCGCAGCCTACAACAGCGACCTCCAAAAAGCGGTTCAAGTAGAAGAAAAATTGGCTCGTGAAGCTGCTACTCAAGCAGTTAAAGACCAAGTGACTGCTGTTTATGAAGAAAAATATGCAGACCACGAAGAATTTGACCGCATCATGCGTGATGTGGCTGAAATCTTGGAACAAATGGAACACGCTGAAGTGCGCCGTTTGATTACAGAAGACAAGGTACGTCCTGATGGTCGTAAGGTCGATGAAATCCGTCCTTTGGATGCGGTTGTTGACTTCCTTCCTCGTGTGCACGGCTCCGGTCTCTTCACTCGTGGACAAACTCAGGCTCTTTCAGTCTTGACCTTGGCTCCGATGGGAGAAACTCAAATCATTGATGGTTTGGATCCAGAGTACAAGAAACGCTTTATGCACCACTATAACTTCCCTCAATATTCTGTAGGGGAAACAGGTCGTTACGGTGCGCCAGGTCGTCGTGAAATCGGTCACGGTGCTCTCGGTGAACGTGCTCTTGCTCAAGTCTTGCCAAGCTTGGAAGAATTCCCATACGCTATCCGCCTAGTAGCAGAAGTCTTGGAATCAAACGGTTCTTCATCTCAAGCCTCTATCTGTGCGGGTACTCTTGCCCTTATGGCTGGTGGTGTGCCAATCAAGGCGCCAGTAGCTGGTATTGCTATGGGACTTATCTCAGATGGAAATAACTACACAGTCTTGACAGATATCCAAGGTTTGGAAGATCACTTTGGAGATATGGACTTCAAGGTTGCAGGTACTCGTGATGGGATTACAGCCCTTCAAATGGATATCAAGATCCAAGGGATCACTGCAGAAATCTTGACTGAAGCCCTTGCCCAAGCCAAGAAAGCTCGTTTTGAAATCCTTGATGTGATTGAAGCAACCATTCCAGAAGTCCGTCCAGAATTGGCTCCAACTGCTCCGAAAATTGATACGATTAAGATCGATGTGGACAAGATCAAGATTGTCATCGGTAAGGGTGGAGAAACCATCGACAAGATTATCGCTGAAACAGGTGTTAAGATTGATATAGACGAAGAAGGAAATGTGTCTATCTACTCTAGTGACCAAGATGCTATTAACCGTGCCAAAGAAATTATTGCTGGTTTGGTTCGTGAAGCCAAAGTGGATGAAGTTTACCGTGCTAAAGTCGTTCGTATCGAGAAATTTGGTGCCTTTGTTAACCTCTTTGATAAGACAGATGCCCTTGTTCATATCTCTGAGATGGCTTGGACTCGTACCAATCGTGTAGAGGATTTGGTAGAAATCGGGGATGAAGTTGATGTTAAGGTTATCAAGATTGATGAAAAAGGCCGTATCGATGCCTCTATGAAGGCTCTTCTACCTCGTCCGCCAAAACCTGAGCATGATGAAAAAGGTGAAAAGTCTGAGCGCCCTCACCGCCCACGTCATCACAAGGAACACAAACCTAAGAAAGAATTTACAGAGACACCAAAAGATTCAGAGTAAGAAAAGGAGAAATGTATGGGGTGGTGGCGCGAAACCATTGATATCGTAAAAGAAAATGATCCAGCGGCCCGCACCACTTTGGAGGTTTTGCTGACTTATCCAGGTGTCAAGGCCTTGGCGGCCCACCGTCTCTCGCATTTTCTCTGGAAGTACGACTTCAAACTCCTGGCTCGTATGCACAGTCAGTTCTGGCGCTTTTGGACTCAGATTGAGATTCATCCAGGTGCCCAGATTGATTCAGGTGTCTTTATCGACCACGGTTCAGGCTTGGTGATTGGAGAAACAGCGATCGTTGAAAAAGGCGTTCTTCTTTATCACGGGGTGACTCTTGGTGGAACTGGTAAGGATGTTGGAAAACGCCATCCGACCGTTCGAAAGGGAGCTCTCATATCGGCTCATGCCCAAGTCATCGGACCAGTGGAAATCGGTGAAAATGCCAAGGTTGGTGCAGCAGCAGTTGTCGTGGCAGATGTACCTAGTGATGTGACGGTTGTCGGTATTCCGGCTAAGATTGTCCGCCTTCATGGTAAGAAGGATGAGCCTGTCATTCACGAAGTCGAAGAAAAACGAGAGTATTATGTTAATAAACTCGAGCAGGCTAAAGAAGCCAGTCATAGATCGTCTGGTTTGTAGAGGATACCTATATGATTCAAGCAAGAAACAAGTTAAGCCAAGAGGAGTTATCTGAGGCGAAAAAACTAATTAACTGTTGCCAAAACTATGACGGTACCTATCGTGATCCCTATCTCTCTAACATGCTTAATTTTGACCCAAACATGCCCGCCTTTTTCCTTTATTATGAAAAAGGCGAACTTGTTGGTCTCTTAACTGTTTATGCAGATGATCAAGATGTGGAAGTGACGATACTGGTTCATCCAGATCATCGCCGTCAGGGAATTGCGCGTGTTTTGTTTACGAGTTTTGAGAAAGAAACAGCTTCTTTCTCTATTTGTTCAGTCACTTTTCAGACAGAGCGTATTTTTCTAGAGCGTCATCCTGATTTTGTCAATAATTGGGGATTGGTCGAGGATGAAGAGACAGAAACTTGGTTAGGTAAGGATAGAAAACCTTATCCGTTAGGAAATGTTTCCAATCTTTCCAATCTTGAAGTTTTGTTAGCAGATAGTTCGTATCAGGATCAAATTAGTCAGTTAAAATTTCAGGCATTTTCAGAGGAACATGAATCTAGAGAAGTTGTGGATAGATATGTCGCTGAAGCTCTGAAGGATCCAGAAAGTCGCTTGTATATTTTGTTAAAAGACGGTCAGGTTATTGGAACTTGCACGGTAGATTTATCGACTAATACGAATTACTTCTACGGTTTAGCAATATTGGAACCTGAACGTGGGAAAGGCTATGGAAGCTACTTAGCAAAATCCCTTGTCAACCAACTAATTGAGCAAAATGATAAGGAGTTCCAAATTGCAGTAGAGGATAGCAATGTAGGTGCCAAACGTTTGTATGAAAAAATTGGCTTTGTCAAACAGACTCAGGTGGTTTATCTGAATGAGAAAGGAGTAAGGGATTCCGAAGTGTAGAGATATTCGGACTGAAATTCAATTGAACTCTTAGTGATGAAACTAAGTGTTCTTTGATTTTGGTTTTCCTGACTATTATTTTATGATTAAAATCTACGACACCATGTCTCGTGATTTGCGAGAATTTGTCCCAATCGAGGACGGCAAAGTCAAGATGTATGTTTGTGGACCAACCGTCTACAACTATATCCACGTGGGGAATGCCCGTTCAACGGTGACTTTTGATACCATTCGTCGCTATTTTGAGTATCGTGGTTATGAGGTTGCCTATATTTCCAATTTTACGGATGTAGATGATAAGATAATCAACCGTGCCAGGGAAGAAGGCATCACGCCTCAGGAGGTTGCGGACAAGTACATCGCTGCCTTTCGTGAGGATGTGACGGCCTTGGGCGTCAAACCTGCGACTCGCCATCCGCGTGTGGTGGAGTTTATGGCAGACATCATCCGTTTTGTGGAAGACTTGATTGAAAAAGGCTTTGCCTACGAGAGTCAAGGGGATGTTTACTTCCGTGTGGAAAAATCCCATAACTATGCCAAATTGGCTAATAAAACCTTGGAAGATTTGGAGCTAGGTGCTTCAGGTCGTATCGATGAAGAAACGGCTCGTAAGGAAAATCCTGTAGACTTTGCCCTATGGAAATCTTCCAAACCAGGTGAGATTTCTTGGGATAGTCCTTGGGGACCTGGACGTCCGGGTTGGCATATTGAGTGTTCAGTCATGTCGACAGAGATTTTAGGTGATACCATTGATATCCACGGTGGTGGAGCTGACCTAGAGTTTCCACACCACACCAATGAAATTGCCCAGTCTGAAGCTAAAACAGGCAAGACTTTTGCTAACTACTGGATGCACAATGGCTTTGTCAATATCGACAATGTCAAAATGTCTAAGTCCTTGGGTAACTTCATTACGGTACACGATGCCCTTAAAACTCTTGATGGGCAAGTACTTCGATTCTTCTTTGCGACCCAGCACTACCGTAAGCCTATCAACTTCACGGAAAAGGCAGTTCGCGATGCCGAGACCAATCTCAAGTATCTGAAGAATACTTATGAGCAACCATTTACAGGAAACGTGGATGCCCAAGAGTTACAAAACTTTAAAGATAAGTTTGTAGCAGCTATGGATGAAGATTTTAATGCTGCCAACGGTATCACAGTTGTCTTTGAAATGGCCAAATGGATCAACTCAGGGAACTATGATGCAAGTGTCAAGCAAGCTCTTGCAGATATGTTAGAAATTTTTGGAATTGTCTTTGTTGAGGAAGCTTTGGATGCAGAGATTGAAGACTTGATTCAAAAACGCCAAGAGGCGCGTGCCAATCGTGACTTTGCGATAGCGGACCAGATCCGTGATCAATTGGCTGCTCAGGGAATTAAGCTCCTTGACACCAAGGATGGAGTGAGGTGGACACGTGATTGATGTCAATCTCATTAATGGGATTGCGCTAGCCTTTGAAGGAGATGCGGTTTATTCCATGTATATTCGTCGTCACCTCATCCTCAAAGGCATGACCAAACCCAATAAACTCCATCAAGAAGCGACCAAGTATGTGTCGGCCAAGGCTCAGGCTCGCCTGATTTCCCTCATGTTAGAGGAGCAAGTCCTAACGGAAAGAGAAAAAGAAATCTACAAACGTGGCCGCAATACCAATAGCCACACAAAGGCTAAAAATGCCGATGTGGTGACTTACCGCATGTCCACAGGTTTTGAAGCTGTGATGGGCTATCTCCATATGACTGAAAATCTGGAACGTCTTGAGAGCTTGATTTGGTGGTGCATCCAAAAAGTGGAGGGCTAGGACATGATGACAAAAGAACTACAAGACTGGTTTCCTGAGGCTCAGATTTCAGACCAACCAGTAGAGAAAGAGGGCTATCTCACTCTCCCTTTAGCTTCTCAGCAGTGGATTTTGCTGGAGAAAGCTGGGCTCAGTGAGCGTGAAAAGCAGTTGATTTCCCTTTTGACCCAGCAGGAGCAGGCTCGTTCGCTCAATCCTTGGTATTCCTATCTGATTGAGGGGAAGGGTCAGGCACCGCAAACTTTTAAAAAGATTCAGTTGGTGTATTGCCATCTTTCCTATTTTCAGCAGGAAAATCTGGCTTCTTGGCTAGATATGATGCGGACTCTTTTTCCGAATTGTCAGACGGTGCTTCAGGTCGGAGCTCAGGATTATGTTTTCGTGCTGCAACAAGATAAGTACACCTCTGTACGTTCAATCTTATCTGATACGATTGAAGCGGTTGAGTATGACTTTGGACTTCGTCTCTCTATCATGTTAGGCCAGGTTTGGTCTCAGGCAAGACATCAAGCCCTATCAGACTTGATTAAAGCAGAGAGAGATTTGTTTAAGACTTGGTGGCGTCAGGGTCACCAAGGTGTTCATACTTTTTCACAGCTCTATCTTTGGAGTATGGGAGAAAGGCTCGTGGACTTGAAGCCAATCAAGGAATGTCTACACCAGATGATTTTGGATCAAGATCAGATTCAGGAAATCATTCTCTCCCTTTGGGAAAATAGTGCTGTCCTAACAAAAACAGCCCAGCAACTCTATCTGCACCGCAATTCTCTCCAATACAAAATTGATAAATGGGAAGAATTGACAGGGCTTCAGTTGAAAGAGTTGACCGACTTGACCTTGTGTTATCAATTGATTTTAGGTTCTTTGTCAACTATAGTTGGTTTGTAAAGAAGTTAATATTTGGAGAAGAGGATTGCCATCTTCTCCATTTTTATGTGCAGAGTTATAGTGGATTGAGGCTGTCAATCGAAAGTGATGATGTCCCAAAAAAAATGGTGAGATTGAGGGCAATTATTTTGATTTCATCAGGGATTGCATGTTTTGGTTTTCGATTTCTGTTTCCGTGTCTGAAGGCTTCTTTTCCTTTCTGTTGATAGGCTAGTAGCAGACGATTGATTTGTCTTTCAGAAAGATTCAGTTCGACACAGGCTCGATTCTTTGTTTTCTTTCCTTGGTCTATAGCTTTTATCACAAGATATTTTTTCGTTTCATTCATATTCAGTTGGATCCTTTTCATACGACTATTTTATCAAATGGGACATTTTCACGTTCGATTTACTAAAGACATTATCACATTCGAATTACAAAACCTAAAAAATCAAATGTTTTTCCTTGCAAAATTCGGGGGGGGGGTGGTATAATTGCTACTAGACTGTATACTCTTCATAGGAGGTACAGTGGGGTAAATAGTCGTAAGTTGCTATTTATATATTAGACTTTCCTGCGAAACAATATATGGTATAATAGTTCTATGGATTATGAAGCAAGTGAACAACTAACTGATGCACAATTTAAGCGCCTTGTTGGTATTCAGCGCACGACTTTTAAAGAGATGTTAGCTGTATTAAAACAGCTTATCAACTTAAACACGCAAAAGGTGGAAGAAAACCTAAACTAAGCCTAGAAGACCTTCTTATGGTCACTCTTCAATATGTGCGAGAATATCGAACTTATGAACAAATTGCGGCTGATTTTGGTATCCACGAAAGCAACTTACTCCGTCGGAGCCAATGGGTTGAAGTAACTCTTGTTCAAAGTGGTTTTACGATTTCAAGAACTCCTCTCAGTTCTGAGGACACGGTAATGATTGATGCGACGGAAGTAAAAATCCATCGCCCTAAAAAACAATTAGCGAATGATTCTGGTAAAAAGAAATGCCACGCTATGAAGGCTCAAGCGATTGTCACAAGTCAAGGGAGAATTGTTTCTTTGGAGATCACTGTGAACTATTGTCATGATATGAAGTTGTTCAAAATGAGTCGCAGAAATATCGGACAAGCTGGTAAAATCTTGGCTGACAGTGCTTATCAAGGAATCATGAAGATAGATCCTCAAGCACAAACTCCACGTAAATCCAGCAAACTCAAGCCGCTAACAGCTGAAGATAAAGCCTGTAACCATGCGCTATCTAAGGAGAGAAGCAAGGTTGAGAACATCTTTGCCAAAGTAAAAACGTTTAAAATGTTTTCAACAACCTATCGAAATCATCGTAAACGCTTCGGCTTACGAATGAACTCGATTGCTGGCATTATCAACCGTGAACTAGGATTCTAGTTTTGCAGGAAGTCTAGTTTTACAATCTACAAGTTGATTCACTTTCTATTATGTATTATTATGATAGTGGTAAACAAAACAGAGAGGAGTTCTATATGACACCAGAAGAAGTCTATATGACAGAGTGATTGGAAAAGCAAATCACCTGCTTTCAGGGGAAAAGTTTCCAGCATCGCAGACGCTACAAGGTCTTGGAGATTGCTGAGATTGTTTCCGGTTTTTTGATTGCGATTTTTTGTGCCATTCCCATGCCGGGCGATTACTATCGCCTTGTCTCTGTTGTGCTTTCAAGCATGGGGTTGCTTTGTGAGGGATTGCTTGGTATTTATAATAGCAAGGAACACTGGATATCCTATCAGAAGGCAGCGCAACTTTTAGAACGAGAAAAGTTTCTCTACCAGTGTCTGACTGAGAAATAAATACGCAGGTGAAAGCAAGCCTTTTACATTCTTTGTCAAGATCTGTGAAGGGATAATCTCTGACGAAATAATCAAGTGGGAAGGCATCCAGTCTAAAGAAGCGGGTGTGCCTGCGGAAACTCCACTCCAATGCAAGAAAAATCGAGGGGGTAAAAGAAAACCTATAGTCAGGGAAAGAATAGCCTGACTGGAAAGCAGTATGAAAAAATGGAATTTACAGCGTAAAACAACTCAAGGTCCGGTTTGTTTTTTGTGCTTAAAAGACAGGAACTTCCTTGAAACTTGAGTTTGTCTCGGTGCATTTGAAAGAAAACTCAGTTTAGACGGAGACTGTTAAACAAGCTTATGGTCTAACCAGTACGGATGTGGTTGAGTAGCTAGTAGATGGTTTTTTAGAAATGGAAAGAGTGCAGATTTCAATGTTTCAACACCTAAAGGAAGATAACTAGGAGGTGATTAAGGTTAAAACAAAACGGATAAATGGTGATTTATTTTCAGGTCTTATCGCTGATGTCGACGAAGAAATCATGAATAGCGATGACAATCGTTTAGCTATCGATAGGATTGTCATCCAACATAATGGCGGTTTGAGCGATGAAGGAGCACCTGGTATGTATCTACAGGCGTTGGTACCTCTGCTTATTACCAGGCTTGGACTATCCAGAGCATGGTTTTTGCCCTGTAGGAGTCTTTGCCATCATTGATACCCAGGAAGCAGACGGCTACACTTGAGGCTTTCTGAAGTCAGAAAAAAGCTGGCTGGCCTTGGAGTTCACAGAAAGAATTACTTAGAACATAAGGAGAAAAATAATTGTTGAAATTGATACAAAATAAGAAAAAAGGTGGAGAGAAAGCCTTTCGCTACTCTCTCAGAAAATTTAAATTTGGCGCGGCATCGGTTTTAGTCGGACTTGCATTTTTAGGTCTTGGTGCGGAGTCAGTGTCTGCAAGCTTTGAAACGTTAGGAAATGTAACCTATCTTGGTGACACTGATTCCGAGGTTCAAGAAACGAAGAAATCAGTTAAGGTAACTACTGAAATAACGAACAATGGACAACATGTGAAGTATACAGTGATTTTTAATGAGCAGCATGAGAGATGGAGCAGACCTGGGCTCACTGTCTGGTTGCCAAAAGGTTTGGATGCATCTACAATTAAAATCAGAACCTATAACAGCGATGCTGTGACGGGGGGAGGGGGACGACCATGGAAACAAATTCATAATCGGAATTTAGATAGTTTCCCAGGTGCTACAAGAACGTTGGTTAAGAATCCAGAGTTAGATCCTAAAAACAGAGGAAGATGGGATGAATTTTGGAGTAAAATAACAGGAACTGGCCAAGGTTCAGAGATTCCTACCCAATGGAAAAATCAAAATTTATTAGCCTATGGTCTCGATTCTTGGGAAAACATTTCAAGGAATGCTTATAAGTGGGAACTTGAAGCGGATGTTTTGCCTGGTGTAACAATTTCTCAAAAGCCTTTTGTGGCAGGGATGAAATCTCCAACAGGATATCCTCGATACGTCGCAATAGGAGCAGATGAAACATATGACACCGACAAAGACGGCTTCCCTGATAAAGAAGAAGTAGAGAAAGGAACAGATCCGAAAGATCCTCAGTCAAATCCAGATACCAAAGATACCGACAAAGACGGTTTCCCTGACGTTGTAGAAAAAGATGCAGGTTCAGATCCAAACGATAAGAACTCAACACCAGACAATGTCGACACCGACAAAGACGGCTTCCCTGATAAAGAAGAAGTAGAGAAAGGAACAGATCCGAAAGATCCTCAGTCAAATCCAGATACCAAAGATACCGACGGAGACGGTTTCCCTGACGTTGTAGAA